>NZ_PCZF01000059.1:0-8772 GCF_002554115.1 Lactobacillus sp. UMNPBX4 | reverse complement strand
CCTGGTGCAATTCGCTACCAAGAAAAATATTGGCATATCATACACCAGATGAAATCTTTGAAAGAGAATTGGATCATATCTATCAAGCAGCTTAAGTGTTCAATTTATTATTGCAATTTACGTAAAAATTAAAAATGACCCGTAATGGGTCATTTTTTTAGTTAGGGAGATTTATGAAAGTAGTAGATTTCTTTAGAAAAAATGGAATAGATTTAGAAAGTAAAACATTATTAGTGGCCGCAAGTGGAGGCCCTGATTCGATGGCTCTTCTTGATATGCTTAAAAACTTGCAAGCCAAAAAGAATTTTCAATTAATTGCTGCACATTTTAATCATCAATTAAGAGAAGACAGTGAGGAAGAAAGCGAGCTTCTAAAAAAATACTGTGATGAAAAAAATGTGCCATTATTTATTGCAAAATGGCCTAAAGAAGAACAACCGCAAGTGGGAATAGAGGCTGCAGCAAGACATGCGCGCTATGCTTTTTTAACACAAATAGCTAAAGAAAATAAGGCTGATTATTTGTTAACTGCCCATCACGGGGACGATTTGCTGGAAAATATCTTGCTTAAATTTATTCGCTCAGGTAATCCCGAAGAGATGAATAGCCTGCAAAGAGTGGGTGAAATGCATGGTGTAAAATTGTTGCGACCATTGTTGGGATACAGCAAGGACGAGTTATTGCAATATAATCAAGCTCATCGAATTGATTTTATAACTGATTCAACTAATCAGGCCGATGAAACGATGCGTAATCGCTTGCGCCATCATGTGGTGCCATTACTCAAAAAAGAAAATCCTGCTTTGATCAAGAATGCACTTTTTTTTAGTCAAAAAATGGATGAATTGATCGATTATGTTGATGAAAAAAATATTGCAGTCGGTCAATTGGAACGTTTTCTAAATGTTGCGTATCGCATTAAGAGTGAAAAATTAAAGCGATTGACGACTAAAGAAAGAACCTTTTTCTGGCAGAGAATGATTTGGCAAAAATATCATAGACGGGTTAATGAAAATTTGGGTAATTTCGCAGTCATTGAATATCAAAATTACTTTTATTTGTATAAAAAGCAAAATATTTCCGAAGTTAAAAAACAGGTAATTAGTTTAAATCAGCCATTTGTGTTTAAAAATAGAAAAATGGTGTTATATACTGAAAGAAAAGCCGGTATAAAGCTGATTGGTGATTTTTGGTTTAAGCCAAATACTGCTTTTAGTGTGGGAGAATTAACGGCGGGGAGTAAACTTCTGCTGCAAAATGGACATCATGTTAAAGCAAAAAAGAAGTTTGCAGAAAATGCGATTCCACTAGCTTTACGACCATTTTGCTTAGCCATTTATGCAGAAAACGAACCAATTTTTGTGGAGAAAATTTATCAAAACCAAAATTGGATCAAAAATGGCAAACATTATTTTCTATATAATTCTTAAAAAGTCTTCAAAATAGTTGAAAATATTAGTGGTAGCATCTTATTTTGTGATAAAATTTTAAACGTATAACTTAGAGACTTTGCGGAGGTTTTTTATGAAGAATAACCGGAATCGGCTGTTATCAAACGGCCTATTCTATATAGTTGTGTTCCTTTTGCTCCTATGGGGAATCAACTGGGCACTCGGCGGCTCTAACAATAGTGGTAGCTCAGAAAATATTAGCTATTCACAATTTGTTAAAGATTTGCGTCAAGGCAAAGTTAAAAACTTTAGTGTTCAACCTGCAAACGGTGTATATACTGTTTCAGGTAGTTACAAGACTGCACAAACAACAAAGAATCAATCAAATAATAGTTTTGATTTCTTTAGTAATAACTCAAGTAGAAAAGTATCACGCTTCTCTACTACTATGTTACAAAATGATTCTACCGTTTCTAATGTGCAAAACTTGGCACAAAAGAGTAACGCTCGGATGACGACTCAAGGAGAATCACAGTCTGGCAATTGGATTTCAACCATTGTCATGCTTGTGCCAACCGTTTTGTTTATTGTCATGCTTTGGATGATGATGAATCAAGGTGGTGCTGGCCGTGGCGGCAGCGGCGGAATTATGAATTTCGGTCGTTCACACGTCAAGCCAGAAGATCCTTCTAAGAATAAGGTTCGTTTCTCTGACGTAGCCGGTGAAGAAGAAGAAAAACAAGAATTAGTAGAAGTTGTTGAATTTTTAAAGGATCCATCAAAATATACTAAGTTAGGTGCTAGAATCCCATCTGGTGTTTTACTTGAGGGTCCTCCTGGTACTGGTAAAACCTTGCTTGCACGTGCCGTAGCTGGTGAAGCTAACGTGCCATTTTACTCAATTTCAGGTTCTGACTTTGTTGAAATGTTTGTTGGTGTTGGTGCAAGTCGTGTACGTGACTTGTTCAATAATGCCAAGAAGAATGCACCAAGTATTATCTTTATTGATGAAATTGATGCCATCGGTCGTCGTCGTGGCAATGGCACCGGCGGTGGCAACGATGAACGTGAACAAACTTTGAACCAATTATTGGTTGAAATGGATGGTTTTGAAGGCGATGAAGGTGTTATCGTCATTGCCGCTACTAACCGTTCAGATGTGTTGGATCCAGCTTTACTTCGTCCAGGTCGTTTTGACCGTAAGGTTTTAGTTGGTCGTCCAGACGTACGTGGCCGTGAAGCTATTTTGAAGGTTCATGCTAAAAACAAGCCACTTGCTCCAGATGTAGACTTGAAGGAAGTTGCTCGTCAAACTCCTGGGTTCGTTGGTGCAGATTTGGCTAATGTCTTGAACGAAGCTGCTTTGGTTGCTGCACGTAGAAATGGTACTGAAATTACTGCATCAGATATTGATGAAGCTGAAGACCGTGTCATTGCAGGTCCAGCTAAGAAGGATCGTTTAATTGCAGAACCAGAAAGACGCCGTGTTGCTTTCCACGAAGCAGGACACTCAATCTGTGGTTTGGTCTTAAGTGATTCAAGAACAGTTCGTAAGGTAACTATTGTGCCACGTGGTCGTGCCGGTGGTTACAACATCATGTTGCCTAAAGATGACCAGTTCATTTTGACTAAGAAACAATTATTTGAACAAATTGTTGGTTTAATGGGTGGTCGTGCTGGTGAAGAAGCAACTATTGGTGATAAGTCAACTGGTGCTTCTAACGACTTTGAACAAGCTACTGCTATTGCTCACAGCATGGTAGTAAATTACGGGATGACTGAATCATTGGGTATGGTTGAACTTGAAAAAGAGGGCGAAACCAATCCATACGGCTTTAAGCCATACAGTGAAGCTACTTCAGCTAAAATTGACGAAGCCGTTAAGAAGATCTTGGATGAAGCTCACGCTAAAGCACTTGAGATTGTTAAGGAAAACAAGGAAAAGCATAGAATTATCGCTGAAGCCTTGCTTAAGTACGAAACTTTAGACGAAAAGCAAATCATGTCTTTATACAAGACTGGTAAGATGCCTGAAAAATACGAAAGTGAATATCCAAGTGAATCCAAGGCTTCAACTTATGAAGAAGCTAAGGCTGCTGCAGAAAAGCGTGAAGTTGAAAAAGCAGAAAAGAAAGATTCAGATCAAGCATTAGCTGAACAAGAAAAATCTGCTTTGGAAACTCCATCAGAAAAGAATCATGAAGTTGAAGAAAATAATCCTGAAAATCCAGAAAAAACTGAAAATTCAGATAACTCAACTAAAGATACTTCTGCAGATGAAGAGCACAAAGATAATTAGATAAAAATGGGGCCTGTAACGGGCTCTATTTTTTTAGAGAGAAGGAATAAATATGAGTGATTATTTAGTAAAATCAATCGATAAAACTAAAAATTTACGTTTACTGACAATTACCGCTAAAGATGTTGTTGGTGAAGCACAAAAGCGTCATGATTTATGGTCTGCTTCTTCTGCTGTTCTTGGTCGTACACTGGTTGGTACGCTTTTGTTAGCAGGCGCCGAATTAACTGATAAAGAAGAATTGACAGTTAGATTGATGGGCAACGGCCCTGTAGGTCCAACTATTGTTACAGCTACTGCCGATTTAAAGGTGAAGGGTTACGTACGCAATCCACATATTGCTTTGCCACCAAAGAAGAATGGCCATATTGATGTAAAAAGAGCTGTTGGTCAAGGTATGCTTGAAGTTACCAAAGATTTAGGCTTAAAAGAACCATATACTGGTCAAGTTCCGATTGTTTCTGGTGAAATTGCAGAAGATTTTGCATATTATTTGACGAAGTCAGAACAAATTCCGTCAGCAGTTGGTTTATCTGTTTTTGTTAATCCAAATAATTCTATCGGCGAAGCTGGCGGATTTATGCTTCAAGCTTTACCAGGTGCCAGTGATGCTTTGATTACTGAAACAATTAAGAGAATTAAAGCTTTGCCAGCTCTTTCTACTGCATTTTTAGATGGAATGACACCAGAAGATTTAGCACGTAAGATCTTAGGCACTGACTGTAAGATTCTTGAAAAAGATGATGTAGCATTTAGCTGTAACTGTTCTAAAGAAAAATATGCAGGTATTCTTGAAACTTTGAAGAGTTCACAATTAAAGGCCATGATTAATGAAGATCATGGTGCAGAACTTACTTGCAATTTCTGCGGAAATAAGTATCATTACACTGAAGATGAATTAAAGGCTATTTTAGCCAAGAAAAATGAAGAAAAAGATTATTAATTAAATAAAAAGTCCTAGGGTTTTGTCCTGCGGGGCTTTTTTGATATTATAATAAGGTATTTTGAAAGGATGATTTGGTGGATAACAGCTGGAAAATTCGCGATATCACCATTCCTAACCGAGTTGTTGTTGCGCCGATGGCGGGAGTTTCAAATTCGGCGTTCCGCGTTGTATGTAAGGAATTCGGAGCTGGGCTGGTTGTTTGCGAAATGATTTCTGATCATGGAATTATTTATCGAAACAAAAAGACCTTAAGCATGATGGATGTAGATCCACGAGAGCACCCAATGAGTATTCAGATCTTTGGGGGAACTGAAGAAACATTACTTCAAGCTGCTCAATACATTGATCAACATACTGATGCTGACATTATTGATATTAATATGGGTTGTCCTGTGCCTAAAGTAACTAAAACCGATGCTGGTTCAAAATGGCTGCTTGATTCTAATAAAATTTATCAAATGGTCCATGCCGTGGTGCAAAATGTGCAGAAACCTGTTTCTGTTAAAATGAGAACAGGTTGGGATAAAAAGCACGTGTTCGCGGTAGAAAATGCTTTGGCTGCTCAAGAAGCAGGTGCTAGCATGATCGCAATGCATGGTCGCACCCGTAAGCAAATGTACCAAGGTGAAGCAGATTGGGAGATTTTGCACGATGTAGCTCAAGTGCTTGATGTGCCGTTTGTAGCTAACGGTGACATTAGAACTCCCGAGCTTGCCAAGAAGGCTTTAGATGAAATTGGTTGTACTGCTGTGATGGTAGGACGTGCTGCTTTAGGTAATCCTTGGATTTTAAAGGATATGACGCATTATCTAGAGACTGGTGAAAAATTACCACCACAAACAGTGCGTGAGAAGGTAGAAACTGCTAAGCATCAACTTCATGCGTTAGTTAAAATTCATGGTGAAAAGCGAGCAGTACCAGAATTTCGTCAACAGGCTGCATACTATTTAAAGGGAATTCCCCGTTCAGCCCGTACTCGTGCTAAAATAAATGAGGTCTGGACGCGTCAAGAAGTATATGACTTACTCGACAATTTTGTTGATGAGTATGAAAAAAGAGAAAAAGCTCGTGCTGCAAGACGCGCGGCAATGAACAAATAATGGAGGAAAAATAAATTGGCAAAGAACGAAATGAATGACCAATTACGTGTTCGTCGTCAAAAGATGGACGAAATGCGTGAAAACGGAATTGAACCATTCGGTCAAAGAAAGTTTGATCGTCAAGATTTAGCAAGTACTTTGGAAGAAAAGTATGGTAAAGAAGATAAAGACGAATTAAACGATGATATGCCTAAGACCAAGATTGCAGGTCGTATGCTTGCAAAGCGTGGTAAGGGTAAGGTAGGTTTCGCAGACCTTTACGACCGTACTGGTAAGATTCAAATTTATGTACGTAAGGATATCGTAGGCGAAGACAACTACAAGTTCTTTAAGAAATCAGATATTGGTGACTTCTTGGGTATTGATGGGGAAGTTATGAAGACTGATACTGGTGAGTTGACTATTCGTGCTACTCACGTAACCTTCTTATCAAAGGCTCTTCGTCCTTTGCCAGATAAGTACCACGGCTTAAAGGATGTTGAAGCAATTTATCGTCAACGTTACCTTGATTTGATCACTAACCGTGACAGCTACATGCGCTTTGTTCACCGTACTCAAATCATTCAAGCTATTCGTGATTACTTAAACAAGCAAAAATTCTTAGAAGTTGAAACTCCAGTACTTCACAACATTCCTGGTGGTGCTGAAGCTCGTCCATTTATTACTCACCACAACGCTTTGGATATTAACCTTTACATGAGAATTGCTTTGGAACTTCCACTTAAGCGTTTGATTGTTGGTGATATGGAACGTGTTTACGAAATCGGCCGTGTATTCAGAAACGAAGGTTTGGACACTCACCACAACCCAGAATTTACTGAACTTGAAAGTTACGCAGCATACTGGGACTACCACGATGTTATGGATGAAGCTGAAGGTATTATCCGTGCTGCAGCTAAGGTTGTTTCAGATGACGGTAAGATCACTTACCAAGGTACTGACATTGATTTGGGCAAGCCATTCCGCCGTGTTCACATGGTTGACTTGATCAAGGAAAAGACTGGCGTTGACTTCTGGAAGCCAATGACTCTTGAAGAAGCAACTAAGATTGCGGAAGACCACGACATCCACGTTGAAAAGTTCTGGAAAGTTGGTCACATTATTAACGCCTTCTTTGAAAAGTACTGTGAAGAAACTATTGTTGACCCAACCTTCGTTTACGGTCACCCAGTAGAAATCTCACCACTTGCTAAGAAGAATGCTGACGATCCAAGATTTACTGATCGTTTTGAAATTTACATCATGGGTGAAGAATACGGTAACGCCTTCTCAGAATTGAATGATCCTGATGATCAACGTGAACGTTTCGAAGCTCAAATGGAAGAACGTGAAGCAGGTAACGACGAAGCTGATATGATCGATGAAGATTACCTTCGTGCTATGGAATACGGTATGCCACCTACAGGTGGTTTGGGTATCGGTATTGACCGTTTGGTAATGCTTTTAACTGATGCTCCAGCTATTCGTGATGTTCTTTTGTTCCCAACAATGCGTCCAGAACGTGTTGAAAGCGTAGAAGCTGAAGTTAAGGCTGATATGGAAAAGAAGAATAAAGAAAACAAATAGTATTATAAATTAAAAAACTCTTATCTATGTTTTAAGCATGGATAAGAGTTTTTGTTTATGTATTTTTTAATTGAGAATCATTTTTTCATCAGAGTATTTTTTAGGATCATTTAAATCCCATTGCTGATATCTAACTTCTTGACACTTAAAGCCTAATTTTTTGTAAAGCTTTTTGGCCTTAGTATTTTCTGCAAATACGTCAAGACTAACTGGTCGACTCATGTACCTCAAAGCTGTCGTTGCTAAAGCATACCCGATACCTTTATTTTGATGAATTGGATCTACGTAAATGTAATCCAGTTCTTGGGGATGAACTGCAACGAAGCCCAATATGCTGTCAGCATCATAAGCTACATAAATTTTGCAGGAGAAAAAATCATCCTTATATGGAGCTGTCTCTAAAGGTATGAAGTATTTTTCCGCACCACCAATTGTTAGCTCTTCTTTACGACTAACGTCGTGAATGCGGCATACTTCAGCATAATCGTTTGGTTGATATTCTCTGATATTAAATTTTGGCATGTTTTTCTCGCTTCCTAATATTAAGATTTTGATTTAGAAAGCAATAGTACGTAATCTCATGTGAAATCTCCTTTAATTAAATTGAAGATATTGTAGCAATTTTTTTAATTCGGTACAATAACTAAAATTAACTTAGTTAAAAACAGATAAGTAATATTTTTTCAAAAAGTATTTGCAAAGAGAATAATCTTTGCTATAATACTTTTTGTATCGCGGAAGTAGTTCAGTGGTAGAACATCACCTTGCCATGGTGGGGGTCGCGGGTTCGAATCCCGTCTTCCGCTCCAAGATAAAAGCTCACGGAAGTGAGCTTTTTTTGTGCCTAAAATAAATTTGTCTTTTTTTGGCAAAATACCTTGCAATGAAAAATGCATTTGCTATAATAATAACTGTTGTGCGGAAGTAGTTCAGTGGTAGAACATCACCTTGCCATGGTGGGGGTCGCGGGTTCGAATCCCGTCTTCCGCTCCAAGATAAAAGCTCACGGAAGTGAGCTTTTTTTGTGCCTAAAATAAATTTGTCTTTTTTTGGCAAAATACCTTGCAATGAAAAATGCATTTGCTATAATAATAACTGTTGTGCGGAAGTAGTTCAGTGGTAGAACATCACCTTGCCATGGTGGGGGTCGCGGGTTCGAATCCCGTCTTCCGCTCCAAGATAGAAGGCTCACCGAATGGTGAGTCTTTTTTTCGGGAAATAGCTCAGTTTGGTAGAGCGCTACGTTCGGGACGTAGAGGTCGCGCGTTCAAATCGCGTTTTCCCGATTATATTTAAGCTGTCTTAATAGACAGCTTTTTTCTTTGGCTCTCTGTCAAATCGTGTTGATAGAAGTCAACTATAATTTAATAATTGGATTAAGCATCAAGCTGCTATGTACCAGCTTGATGCTTTTTCTTGTGTGTCGGGCATGACATTTCATCTAGTCTAGTGAAAGTCTAGACCACGGGT
>NZ_PCZF01000058.1:0-9062 GCF_002554115.1 Lactobacillus sp. UMNPBX4 | reverse complement strand
GGTCCAGATGGACTTTTATTTTTATAAAGTGTTCAACTTGATTTTACAATCGGCGATTATTATTCTTAACTAACTTCCAAGATAAATTAGAGCCTGTCCAACCCTTTGAAACAAATGGACCATTGTAAACCATAGTTTTTGAGGAAGTACCATAGTTCTTACCATACTTTTCAACAGCATGCTTATTTTGTGGGAAGAAAACACCAAATCCCATTAACAGCTTAAAATACGGGATTCTTCTATCTAAAGTAACAGTTAAATGTTGATCATCATCAGCTTTAACACCAAGTGTATCAGCCTTTTTCTTACCCGCTACTACGGCATCTGCATTCTTTACACCTGAAAAAAGATATGCATATTGTGATGCTGTTTTTGGATCAACGGTCCTGCGCCAAGAATAAACAAAATCTTTAGCAGTCACGGGATCTCCATTGGACCATTTAGTATTTTTTCTTAAAGTAAAATGCCAGGTCTTACCGTCTTTTGAAACTTCAGTCTTAGTTGCTAAAGCGTTTTCTACCTTAGAATTTTTACCTAAACGGTATAATCCTTCCATGGAATTGCTAATTTGATCCATGCTAGTAGCATCGGTTACCTTTGATAAATCTAAAGTTTGTAGTTCTGATTTAGTCATCCAATTTAAAGTTTGTTTAGTTCCAGTTGAAGAGTCCTTATTAGAACACGCTGCTAGAGTTGCAGCAGATACTACTGTTAACATACTTGCACTTAAATACTTTTTCCATTTTTATTCCTCATTATTTTCATACACAAAAGGAGCAACCGCCTACTTGCAGTTGCTCCTTTTAATTAAAATCCATTTATCGCCTACAAAATTATTCCAAGCACTGCAACTGAAGTTAAGTATTGAGTTGTAAGGTTAAAATAACAATTGAAATTGATAACATGAATTTTCTCCTTAATTTAATTACTAATTACCGGAAACATAAGCTCCCTTAAAGTTGTAGTTAGCACCAGCTGCATTGTACACAATGCCCTTAACTGATGGACGTACTAACCAAGCAGTAGTTTGGTAGTAAAGTGGCGTGATACCTTGATCCTTAAGCAAGATCTTTTCTGCCTTAACTAAATCGCTGAAGCGGCTTTCATCGTTAGTTGCAGTCTTAGAGCTGGCAATTAACTTGTCGTATTCACCGTTAGCCCACTTACCAAAGTTTTGAGCATTCTTTGAAGTGAACAAGCCATCGAATGAAATTGGGTCAGAGAAGTCTGCACCCCAACCAGTAACAACAATATCAAAGTTACCTGAAGTTTGACGACTCAAACGGGTCTTGAATGGTAAGTTTTGAACACTAACTTTGGCACCCTTTAAATTTTCTTCAATTTGACTTTGAAGAGTTTCAGTGGTCTTTTGAGCAACATCAGTATCATCTGACAAGATAGTGAATGAAACGCTCTTAGTGCCTAATTCCTTAAGGGCTTGAGCAAATAACTTCTTAGCTTTAGCTGGGTTGTATTGACTGTAATCAGTATCCTTGGTCTTATCAGCAAAGTCTTGACCTTCAACCTTAGTCAAACCAGCTGCAGTTAATGAACTTGCAGGCTTGTCAGCACCACCTAAAGCATTAGTTAAAGCTTTACGGTTAATTGCAAGTGAAATTGCACGACGCAAGTTAGCATTCTTTAAGAACTTATTCTTTTGATTGTATTGTAAGTATAAAGTACTTGAACCTGGACGAAGAGTGAAGCCATTTTGATGCTTTAAATTCTTAGTTTGTTGCGCATCAAGACTTACTGCATCAATCTTATTTGATTGGTATAAGTTGTAAGCAGTTGATGGTGTCTTTTGCACGCTGTAGTGAATTGTGTCTAACTTAACAGCATTCTTATCCCAGTAGTTGTTGTTCTTCTTCAAGTTCCATGAAAGGTTAGAACCTGTCCAGCCAGTTTGCTTGAATGGACCGTTGTAAACCATGTACTTAGAAGCAGTACCGTACTTAGAACCATACTTTTCAACAGCCTTTTCTTGTTGTGGGAAGAATAATGGGAATCCCATCAAAAGCTTGAAGTATGGAATACGCTTATCAAGGCTAACAACTAACTTGTTGTTACCTTCTGCCTTAATACCTAAAGTGTTAACTGCTGCCTTACCTTTAGAAATCTTGTCGGCATTGTGAATACCTTCGAACAAGTATGCATATTGTGAAGCAGTCTTAGGGTTAACAGTTCTACGCCATGAATAAACGAAGTCCTTAGCAGTTAATGGAGTACCATCTGACCACTTAGAGTTACGTAAAGTGAAAGTCCAAGTCTTACCATCTTTACTTACTTGAGTCTTTGATGCCAAACCATTTTCAACCTTAGAGTTTTCACCTAAACGATAAATACCTTCCAAAACATTGTTCAATTGGTTAAAACTAGTAACATCAGTTGCTTTTGACAAGTCCATGGTAGGAATTTCTGCGCTTTCCTCCCAATTAAGAGTCTTCTTAGCTGAAGAAGATGAGTTACTCTTTGAACCACAAGCTGCTAAAGTTGCAGCTGAAACTAAAACTGTAGCTCCTGCCGCAAATAATTTTGCAAATTTCATACAATTAACCCCTCTCAATTATGAGATTTTTAATAATTCTTTTTAACTTGATTAAGAGTATACTCATGTTTTTATTGAAATGCAATATTATTTTTTAATTTTATTTTTATACAGCACACAAAAAGGTTACTAGATATAGTTCTAGTAACCTTTTTAACTTATATATTCCACTCTTGCATGAACTCACGCACAAAATTGCGCATGTAAGCTGTACGTCGTTCAGCCTCTTTTTTAGCTGCCGGTGTATTCATCAAATCAGCTAACGAAAATAATTTTTCATAAAAATGATTGATCGTTGTTTCCTCATGATTGCGATATTGATCATGACTCACTAACTTCTCTGGTTTAATTTTAGGATCATAAATCTTGTTGCCGTGCTTGCCACCATATGTAAAGGCACGTGCAATTCCAATTGCGCCCAAACTTTCTAATCGATCTGCATCTTGAACATATTGGCCAGAAAGCGGCAAATGATAATGATGCTCAATATTGGCGGAGAAAGACATGTGCTGAATAGTGTAAAGAATGTCCCAAGCTTCTAGATCATTAAAACCTAATTGAGGCAATAATTCTTCGATCTCTTTAACCACCTTTGCGGGATCAGCACAAATCTTTTCATCAATCGTATCATGAAGATAACCTGCAGATTTAATAATTGCTACTTCGCGGCTATCCCTATGCGCATGTTCATGATCAGCAAGGTACATCTTGCTAGCTAATTTAGCCACACGCTCACCATGATAAAAATCATGTCCTGTCTTTTCGCCCTCTAAATGCTTTTTAGTAAAATCAATTACTGCATCAATATTCATTATGCCATTGAATCCCATGCTTCTACTGGAGTTGCTTCGCCTTCCCAGATCTTAACTAATTTTTCTGGGACGTATTGCTTCTTTACGACTACCTTAAATAAGTATTCGTTGAACCAATCATCATCCATGACAAAGTAGCCTTTTTCACCGACTTTTGTGCCCCAAGAATTTTCAATCTTCCATTGACGTGGCTTACCATCAACCACATCAACACCCACTAAAGTCATGGCATGAGTTGAACCGGAAGCACCAGTTTGCAAGCGTTCCTTCTTAGATAATTTAGTTTCAATATTAAAAATAGTATCGGTTTGGTAAAGGCCCTTAGATAAGATACCTTTTTGACGATCACTATCTTTACCGACATCACAGCCAAACCAGATAGTTTCACCAGCTTTAAGTTGCTTAATAGCAGCTTCTTTTAAGTTGTTAATTTCAGTATTTAAAAATTGAACTGGCGTACCACCTTCAACATTGTCTTCAAATGGTAATGCATAAAGTTTATCAAATTCATGATCTGGAGCATTGAACAAAACAATGTAATCATCAAGATCATCAGTAAAGTAATTATGGAAGAAATCGAGTGGAGTTAAATCACCATCAAAATGGTACTTGCCATCGTCATCTTTGAATTCAAGATCAAAGTGTTGGACAGGTTCACCAAATGCAATGACAGCCATACGGTAAACTTCGCTTAAGAATTCTTGACGCTTTGCTTCGATTTCATCGGTCTTGTTTTCCTTAGCTAATTTACGCAAAACTAGACCATCTTCGCGCAGCTTCATATTCAATGCACGGTTAAAAGCGGCGGTATTGTTTGCAGTAAAGCTCTCTTCTTGAGCATAAGTTGGCACCAAACCATACTTGCGAATCAATGATACAGCCATAGCCCATTGACCACCATCGGTATCAGGACCTTGCATATAAGTGTGTACAGTTCGATCATCAAGTGGTCTATCAGCTGTATTTAAAATATTGTCAAAAAAGATATTGGCTCTTTCTACTCTATCCCAGAAGAAGAGATAATTTTGAGAAAAAGTAAAATTCTTGGCATTGTATTTTTTAGCAAAACCATGACGCAAAGTATTTAATGCCGCAAATAACCAGCAACGTCCAGATTGCTTTTGATCAGTTACATTATCAGTAGGAATTTCGATTGAGAAATTACGGTTAAGCTTTCTAATTCCCTCGGTATTGAAACTTGCCTTTTGGACACCATTATTTACGACTGCTAGTTCTGCTACTCGGTTTTGTGGTTCTTTTTTATATTCTTTTTGAAACTTGGCAATTTCTGCCATTGTAAGTTCGTGTTTCATATAACTTTCCTTTCTCGTTAGAAATCATTTAGTTGTTATCATTTTAGCATTATTTTGCCTACTAAAAAAAGCCGCTTCCCAGGTTTGAACTGGGGACCTCCTCCTTACCACGGCGGTGCTCTACCTATTGAGCTAAAGCGGCGTTTCTATTGTATCAAAAAAGGCGAAGATATTCATTCTGAATATCTTTGCCCTTTAAAAATTCCTAATCTAAGAGTAGAAAAAGCCCACAAATATGTATGAGGTTATTAAACTTTAATCAATGACTAGTTCTTAACAACATCCTTGCTGTTCAGCCATTGCTTCTTGTTAATTCTAACAATCTTCTTGTGGTTAACCTTCTTTACAGCCTTTGCTGTGAAAGTTGAACCCATTTTAACTGTCTTCTTAGTCTTCTTAGCATTCTTAGTGTAAACAGCAACTCTTTGGTTCTTGGTGTCTTTAACAATGACGAAGATCTTGTCACCCTTCTTAATTGATGGGTTAGTTGGTACGTCTTCAGCAACACCTAACCTTGGAGTAGTAAATGAAGTAGCTTGAGCGACATTACTACCGATACCGACAAGACTTAAGCCGATTACTAAACTTGAAACAACTTTTAAAGCTTTTCTTGATTCTAGCATTTTAATAACCTCTTTCTGTTTACTCGCTTTCTCTTTACACTTTTACTATAACACTATTTAGCCAAAAGTAATCAAGATAGTTAAATATTTCACAATAAATATTCAAAAGGCTATATTTTACAGCTGCGCTCTGTGTCAGTATTCTTAAATTATGTATCAGTATAGTTATATGCATATATTGTTGCAGTATTCTAAATCGTATAGTCATCATGTGAATTTGTAAAATAACTTATATTGATTATTTTGCTTTTTGTGGCAAAAAATAAAATAACAGTTTATCTAGTAAAATATTATTTTATTTAATTCACGCTTTTTCAGTATTCAAAACTGCATAAAATCAGTTACTATATTAGTTAAATTTCATATAGTATTTCTGAAAACAAAAAAATGAGATGAATTATCATCCCATTTTCTCTGATTAATTACTTAATTGTAACCAAAGTGTACTTTCTCTTACCCTTACGGATAATTACATACTTACCATCGAAGGCGCTTGATGGATCAACTTCAAAGTCAACGCTTTGTTCACGATCACCATTAACATAGATCGCACCATTCTTAATGTCTTCACGTGCTTGACGCTTTGAAGGTTCAATCTTGGTATCAACTAAAAAGTCAACCAAGTTCTTCTTTTCGCTGCCTGCTTCTGCACTTGGAGCGTTCTTCAAACCTTGTTCAATTTGAGTTACTGATAAGTTCTTAATATCACCTGAGAACAATGCATCAGTAATCATTTGAGCTTCTTTTAGACCAGCTTCACCATGAACGAACTTAGTTACTTCTTCAGCTAAACGCTTTTGAGCAGCACGCTTCCAAGGTTCTTTTTCAGTCTTTTCAGCCAAGTCTTCAATTTCTTCACGACTAAGGAAAGTAAAGTACTTAAGGTACTTGACTACATCGCGGTCATCTTGGTTAATCCAGAATTGGTAAAATTCATAAGGACTAGTCTTTTCAGGATCAAGCCACACAGCACCACCAGCTGATTTACCAAACTTAGTACCATCAGCCTTAAGCATCAATGGAATAGTCAAACCAAATGCAGGACGATCTGCACCTTCAAGCTTGTGAATAAGGTCGATACCTGCAGTGATGTTACCCCATTGATCACTACCACCGATTTGAAGTTGAACACCATCATCTTTGTTCAAGTGGTAGAAGTCGATGGCTTGCAAAATTTGGTAAGTAAATTCAGTGAATGAAATACCGTTTTCAAGACGACTAGCAACAACGTCCTTGTTAATCATGTTGTTAACTTGGAAGAACTTACCGTAATCACGCAAGAAATCGATTAAGTTAAGCTTGCCAAGCCATTCAGCATTGTTTCTAATTTCAAAGTTTTCAGTACCAAACAACTTCTTCATTTGGTTAGTCAAGCATTCTTCATTGTGCTTAACTTGGTCGGCAGTTTGCAAAGTACGTTCAGTCTTACGACCTGATGGGTCACCGATTGCACCAGTACCACCACCGATCAAAATTACTGGGTGGTAACCTGCCATTTGGAATCTCTTCAAGATCATGAATGGTATTAAGTGACCGATGTGAAGTGAGTCACCAGTTGGGTCAGTACCACAGTAAAGAGCAAGATCATCATGTTCTGCTAAGTACTTACGTAAACCTTCTTCATCAGTTTCTTGATTAATGGCTCCACGCCACTTCAAGTCTTCTAAGATATCAAACTTTGCCATAATTTTCCTCCAATAAAAAACGTCCCCTGATCTTCCGATCAAGGGACGACTAAATTACATTATTAGCCGTGGTACCACCCACGTTTGCGCTACTGCGCCTTATTAAAGCCGGTAAAGGAGCAACCCTATTAAGTACTTCGCTAAAATCGGCCTGTCTAGCTCACACCAACCGCTAGTTCTCTGAACGCTGAGCCGACTCGCTACTCATTCGTTAGTTATGATATTAACGAGAAAAATAGTTTTAGTCAACCGCTATTTTAAGAAAACCGTTTTAATTGCGGACCATGGACCTTCTTCTCTGCCATTTAAAGCTTGTAATTTCACTTCATAACTTCTATTTCTGGTAATACCTGTAATAGCGTTAGAAGCTTGATCGGTTACTTCGTAATACCACTTGCTTGTACCTTTTTGGCGGTAAGCAATGCGGTAACTTTGTGCACTATCAATTTTCTTCCAAGCTACATGAATGTTGTGGTAAGTATTGTCAGCTTTAGCAATGGTTAAATCAACAGCTCCTGGTGTGGCATCTGAAGGAGCATAGTAGGTATGCTCAACAACTTTACTCCAAGCACCAAAATAATTATCAGTTTCTGGATTACCGTAACGAATGTAGTCAGGGTTGCTTACTCCGCGAGCCACAAAATCATAGGTTTGACCATTAACTAACTTTTTACCAATTTGAACTGGAATTTTATGACCGTTTCTTTCTAGATAGCGCGTAGCTGGAGCAGTACTTACTTCTACAGTGTTGCTACTAGAAGTGAATGAGGCAGCCTTTGAGCCCTTCTCACGCCATGCAAGTTCGTAAGTCTTAGCATGAAGTGCATCCCTCAATGTAGCAACCAGACCATCCTTAGTATCCTTCAGAGATTCAATTTCAGTATCTGTTGGCACCATGCGTGTATCAGGAACGGCTGTTAATTGGAAATCATAAAGCCCGCGAGTATTTACACTAAACACATAGGTTCCTTTAGCCAAGTACCAACTTTGGCTGGCAGTCTTATTGCCATTAACTTTGAAATCCTCTGGGTAAAGCATAGTGCTACCGCCAACAGAATTATCTTTATCAAACATGATTACGTTCATCTTGCTGAAGATGTTGCCTTTTCCAAGTTGATAAATTTGATTATTAGTCATCTTCATCGTAACCATTTGAGGTGAATCAATAGTAAAGCTGTAGTAGTCGATACTATCATAATTGTACATTTCACCCATTGCTTTGATTTTTTGACCAATTTTAATCTTTCTTGCCTTAAGGCTGCTGTTATCATTATCCTTCTTAGTTTCAACGTAAGTTTCTAAATTCTTACGAATCTTGGTCAAACGAGTATATGCAGTCTTTACGTTGGCATTCTTTGAACTGGTTAAATAGTATGTACCCTTACGCAAATAATATGTATTCTTCTTTTTGCCATAAGGAATACATGTCCATTCCATGCTATTTTTCAAGGTAACATTGCTATTTGTAACTAATCTACCAGCTGCAGGTAAATGTAATTTGTAAATTTTGCCTTTAGTTACGTGGTTACGTTTATTAATAGTCAACTACCCTAGACTGAAGTCTAGGGCTTAGTGGCTCGTTAGCTTACGCTAACCAGAACACCAACTTGCTTAGATACGGACTTGACTTACCAGCAGTAATCTTTTGACTATTGCCGATAGAGGTCGTCTAATTACCAAAGCCTTTTAAGTCCGTGAGTTGCTAGCGGACTGCAGCCTTTCTAGGCTGCTTTTTTTATTTTAGGATTCTGCCACTTGCCTAATCCTTTTTCTAGAATATTCACTGCCGCATTCCAATCGCGAATATGGTGCGTCTGACAGATTGGGCACGTCCATTCCCGATCCTTAAGGGTTAATTTCTTATAGCTATTTTGTCCCATAATACTGCCACATTGATGGCATCTTTGGGTGGTGTACTTAGGATCAATTGTTAGAAATTCTTTGCCATATAGATCTGCCTTATAAGCCAGCATGTTCAGGAAACTACGCCAGCCAACATCAGAAATGGCTTGAGACAAGGCATGATTCTTTAACAGATTTCTGCTTCTTAGTTCCTCGGCAACTACTAAATCGTGGTTTTT
>NZ_PCZF01000057.1:0-9144 GCF_002554115.1 Lactobacillus sp. UMNPBX4 | reverse complement strand
AATCACAACGATTCGACTCTTTTCAATTTGTCAATGTCTTAACTTAATGACATTGGCTATGAGCTAGCAGCGTTTTTTATTTAGGCAGAATGATTTCTACATCAGTGTAAACGTCAAGGACTTGAGCATCGCAGCCGTGATCGATCCAATTAGTGATGTGGGCAAGAAGAACGTTAGTCATGCTCTTAATATGTTTATTGGAATAATCGCTATTGAAAAGGTGCTTTTGCATCTCTGTAAAAAGTGTGCGATTAATTTGAGTGCAGATATGATTAGTGTGCTTTTTTCGAGTTAGACGATAAATGTTAGTGTAGAAAAGACGATCATTGCCAATTTGTCTAAGAAAGGCGAAGACCAATTGATTCGATTGGCAATCACCATATTCACGGAAATGGTTTCTAATTTCTGCTTGAATACTTTTACAAAATAAATCGGTTAATCCAGTATAAGTATTATAAAAGACGCCGCGGCTCATGCCAGTAGCCTTGCAAAATTGGGTAACAGAGTATTTGGTAATAATACCTCTAGTTAATTCCTCGCGTAAAATCTCGTAAGTTGTAAGTTTTCTCATTCCATTCATCCCTTTCAATGACAACTCCAAGTAAGTTCAAAGATTTTGTTTAAATTTTATTTTTATAAAATATACCAAACCTACATAAATATAGCAATAGCCATTTTTGATAATAATTGGTTTATGGCTTGATGTAAGCATAGTTCAAGCAGGTTATATATAAATAGATATTTCAAAAAAATTTTTATAAAATAAAAAAACAAAAACTAGAATTTAAAACTTATAATTGCTGAAGGTGCTTGAAACGTTGATATAACAACATTCTTGCCGAAAATACGATGAGAATAGGCTTTTAAGTACTTACTTTTAATTATTAATCTTGCCTAATATAGAACACAAAAAGGTCAAATTGTCTGAAAACCAGAGCAATTTGGCCTTTTTAAGTAAATTAAAAGAGTTCAAACAGGTGACTAAACCTTTTTGAACTCTTGGATTAGGAAACTTTATTAAGTTTTAAACTACAACGTCAATATTAACGATTAAATTTCTTGTAGTTTTGGATGTAACGCTTAGCAACGCCCATCATGTGAACACTAATCTTGCTTGAATCGCCTCTTAAACCACTGAAGCTAATGCCAAAGTATTTAGTCTTAGCATCGTAGTGCTCAGTACGACAACCAAGCAAGTCGCCAGCGTGTTCCCATTCAGTGTATCTTGAAGAATCATTCATTTGACTGTATGAGCCATAGAAACCACCGAAAAGCATTTGCTTAACGTTGAAGTAAATTTGGTTCTTCAATGCTGACATGGTACGCATATTAGTGTGGTAAGTTGAAGAAATAGGTAAGCCTGCTTCGTCTTCGTAGACTTGACCTACTCTTGAGTTAAGACCAGAAGCCTTAGCTGCACGCATGATACCAGGTACATAGTGGTCTGCATCCCAACAAGACTTGTTGTGTGAGTAGTATTGTTCAGCTACACGATCTGCAAAGTGCAAAGCACCAGCTTTGTAAGTCCAAGGCTTCTTGCCAAGTTGATGACGAGCAGAGTTAATCAAGCTTAAAGTGTACTTGCTCAATTCAACCTTTTGGCTGTGGCTTAAGTTAGTTACGTTAACTAAAGTATCGTCAGAACCAGCACCACTGTATGTGTTTTCTATCATGCCTTTCTTTGAGGCATTGATTAAAGCCTTGCTTGCTCTACCAGTTTGGTTCCATTTAATAATGGCACTCTTAGTATAACCAGAAGGCAAAGTAATAGAAGCAGCTTCAACAGTTGAATTTGCTGCAGTCTCTACATTATTGTTTAAAGCGGTAATAGTGCCACCAGCTAAAGCAGCGGCAATACTAATGGTGGATAAAAGTTTAGCATTCTTTCTCATTTTCCTAATCCCTTATTTATTAAAAAGTTATTCTCTGTCAAAAATTCCCAAAAATATGAAAATTCAAAGCTCAAGAAGTAGTCAATTTCTTGAGTCCCGCTATAAGTCTCTTCAAGTAATAGACTAACAGGAATAAAACCAAAGTCTATATGTGAAAAGATTTAATAACAAAAGACAATAATATATGGATATATATGAAAGGGGATAGCGTTAGAAACGCTGGTAGCATGTTGCTTGAGGGAAATGAGGATATTAAGCTGCACACTTATTAAATAATGTAAAAAAAGTTTTTAAAAAATAATAATATATAATTTTTTATATTAATATAACCTCAATTATTTTAATATAGTAGTATTTTTTAAAAGAGAAAATGCCATTATATCGGGGATTAAAGGCATTTTGTGTAAATAGTGCAGGTTTATATAGTAGAAAAATAAAATAAATAAAAATTGATATTTTTTAAGCTTGTTATGATAACAAGTATATATAAGATATAATTTAATGAAAAAACTATATTGGTATAGCAATGTAAAGATTGAAATATATTTCGAGATCTAAAATGAGGTTCAAGTCCTGAAACAAAGTCTGAAGCCAATGAAAACGAATACAAACTAGAAGAAAAATGTTATAAATATATGCGTAAGGTAATTAAACAATTCGAAAAGATATCAACTTACTAAAAAGGAGAATAAAGAACTATGGATGGTAAGAAATATTCAGTAGTTATTGCCGGTGGTGGTAGTACTTTTACACCAGGATTTGTACTCGACTTAATCAAGAGCCAAGACAAGTTCCCAATGAGACAATTGAAGTTCTACGATAACGATGCAGAACGTCAAAAGAAGATTGGTGAAGCTGTTAAGATCATCATGAAGGAAAGAGCTCCACAAATTAAGTTCTCATACACCACTGATCCTAAGGAAGCCTTTACTGACGTTGACTTCGTAATGGGTTCAATTCGTGTTGGTAAATACCACATGAGAAGTTTAGATGAAAAGATTCCATTAAAATATGGCGTAAACGGTCAAGAAACTACAGGACCCGGAGGTATGGCTTACGGTCTTCGTTCAATTCCTGCAATCATTCAAATTATTGACTGGATGCAAGAATACTCACCAAACGCTTGGATGATCAACTACTCCAACACTATTGCGATTGTTGCTGAAGCTTGCCGTCGTCTTCGTCCAGGTGCAAAAATTATCAACATTTGTGATATGCCTATTGATGACATGGACAGAATGGCAGCTATCTGCGGTCTTGACAGCTGGCACGACATTGACTTCAACTACTACGGCTTGAACCACTTCGGCTGGTGGAAAGAAGTTAGAAACAAGAAGACCGGCGAAGACTTAATGCCTAAGCTTAAGGAATACGTTAAGGATCACGGCTACTGGGTAGGCGGCGATTACGACAAGGATACTGAAGCTTCATGGGAAGCAACATTCAAGAAGGTTGCTGACGACTACAAGATGGATCCAGAAACCTTGCCAAACAACTACATGCAATACTACTACTTCCCACAATATGAAGTAGCAAACGCCGATCCAAAGCACACTCGTACTGATGAAATTCGTGAACACCGTCAAAAGATCGTCTTCGGTGAATGTGAAAGAATCGTTAAGGCAGGTACTGCTAAGAATAATATTTGGGACATTTCAGGTTTGCACTCAGAATATATCGTAGATATTATTCACGCTATTGCCTACAACACTCACGAGAAGTTCTTAGCTAACTGCGAAAACAATGGTGCTATTTCAAACATGGATCCAGATTCAATCGTTGAAGTTCCAGCATTGTTTGGTGCTGATGGTATTCAACCAATGGCAACTGGTAAGGCTGGCCGCTTCCAAAGAGGTTTGATGATGGAACAACAAACCTGTGAAAAATTGGTTGTTGATGCTTATGTAGAACACTCATACCAAAAGATGCTCCAAGCCTTTGCTTTGAACAAGACTGTTCCAGATGCATCTGTAGCCAAGAAGATCTTGGATGACATGATTCCAGTTAACGCTCCATATTGGCCAGAACTTAAATAACAATTTTAAAAGTCATAACAAATAAGAAAAAGGTAACTATTCTATAATTGAATAGCTACCTTTTTTGTGCTGATCATGATATTCTGAACTTGATATAAAGTTATGGCAGAAAGGACATAGAAATGGATTTAGAAACAGTAGTAATGAAGAAAAAAGAAAGCTTCAATGATACTGATAAGGCAATAGTCAGTTATTTGCTCAAGTATCCCAAGGAAGCTAGTAAGTTGAGCTTAATGGAATTAGCGCAGAAATTATATGTTTCTAAATCTGCTATTTTTCGTTTGAGTAAAAAATTAGGCTTGAGCGGTTTTAGTGAACTTAAATTTGAATTGTCTGAATTGATTGCGAGAAAAGAGCAATATGCTAAGCATGCACAAGAATTGCAATTTGACGATAATCTGCAGAAAATAATCAATGACACCTTTAAATATTTTAAGGGATTGAATTTGCATAACTTATGTGCGGATTTAGATCAAGCAGGAACTATCTATATTTATTCGACGGGATGGCAACAGCAGATTATTGCGGAGTATTTGGCTCATTCTTTTTACTTAATAGGTAAAAACGCGATTATTTTACCAGGTGCGCGTGATGAAGTTTCAATGCTGGGTCAAGCTGCCAAAGAAAATGATATGTTGTTTGTAATTTCATTTGGTGGTTTTAATAAGACAATTATTGAGGAATTGAAGAAAATCGATGTTATTAATAATAAGTTAAAGCTAGTTTCTTTAACAAGCTGGCAGCCGGGAAAATTAGCTTCTCTTAGTGATTACAGCTTCTTTTTCAAGACTACGCCATTTCAGTTTAGTAAAAAGGTCGTGACTTTCAGTTCAGCCTATGTTCTAATTGATCTAATCATTAATGAATATGCAAAACGGCGTAAATTGCAAAGGTAGAGGAAATAAAGATGGAAAAAAAGAAGTTATTATTGCTTTCAACTGGTGGGACGATTGCATCAGTTGCATCTAATGCAGGGTTAGTACCTAAAGAAACTGGCGAAGAATTGATTAAAATGCTGGGTAAATTACCGTATGATATCGACGTTCACGATATTTTGCAGCTCGACTCTTCTAATATTCAACCAGAAGAATGGAAATTTATTGCGGAAAATGTTTATAAATATCGTAATGACTATGATGGAATCGTGGTTTCACACGGTACCGATACAATGGCTTATACTGCTTCAATGTTAGCATTTATGTTGAAGAATATTAATATTCCAGTGGTTTTGACTGGAAGCCAGGTACCTATCAATGTTGTCTTAAGTGACGCCCACGATAATTTGCGTTTAGCTTTTGCGGCAGCAGCTACTTGTCCACCTGATATTTATTTAGCCTTCCATAATAAAATTATGTTGGGCTGCAGAGCCGTTAAGGTTAGAACGACTAACTTTGATGCTTTTGAAAGTGTTAACGTTCCGCCTGTTGCAACCGTTTCTTCAGATGGCTTGGTCTTCAATCCTGATTACACACCCAAGAAAAAAACGGGTGAAACTTGCTTGAATACCAAGATTGACTCTAATGTTTCTTTAGTTAAATTATTCCCAGGCTTTGATCCTGATTTACTTTTTGCGATGGTAGATAGTGGCTGCCAAGGAATTGTTATTGAAGCCTATGGCTTAGGTGGAATGAACTTTATTCGCCGTAACATGGTGGCCGCAATTGGTAAGTTGATCAGACAGGGCATCCCTGTAATTGCCAGCAGCCAATGTTTATATGAACGTAGTGACCTAACTAAGTATGAAGTAGGACGCGAAGCCTTGCTAGAAGGTGCGATCAGTGCGTGCGACATGACTTCTGAGAGTGCCATTACCAAGTTGATGTGGGCACTAGGCCAGGACATGAACGTCCATGAAGTGGCAGATTTCTTTAATACAGATGTGGCCGGGGAAGTAACTCTTAAGACTAACTAAAGAATGTTACAATTTAGTTAAATGTAAGCGCAGACAATACTAATAGATCGATACTTTTTGTATAATATAGCCAAAAGGAGTGCACATATATGAAAAGTAAACTATTAGAAAAAGTCTGGCTTACTTTAGCGGCATTAGGAATTGGGGTATCTCTTTTTGCTAATAATTCAAATCAGCTGATTGAGTCTAATGCGCAAACATTTTCTAGTGCAATCGTTAAAAAGTAAACTATGAAAAGACTAAGCCAATCTTGCATACTTGTAAACAAGTCTTAAAGCTGCGTAAAGAACATGAGCGTTTAACGCCGGAGCAAGACAGCTTACTTAAAGATATTGAAGAATTAAATTAAGTGTATGAAAAAAGGATCCTACATGAGGATCCTTTATTTTTATTCTTCAATTAATTGGTTTTTGTTTGAATTAGTTCTTAGCTTCTTAAATCCTTTGAAAATTTCAACTTGTACAATTGAAAGCAAGGATAAGGCGATGACAACTAACCATTGACCAGCTGAAAGATTAGTAATGTAGAATACTTTTCGTAAAGTTGGAACAAATAGGATCAAGCCCATGAAAAATGCGGAAACAATGAATGAAATTACCAACCACATATTCATACCGGTAGCTCTCTTCCAGATAGGATCGGTGTTAGAGTGCTGGTTAAAGGCTCTCAACATTTGTGATAAAGCCAATACGCTGAAGGCCATTGTTTGACCAGTGATTGGATTATCAATGCTTGCACCAATGAAGTAAGCAATTAAAGTCATCAGCGCAACGAAGATTCCCTGAGTAATCACGCGCCACACAAGATCTTTTTCAAAAAGAGTACCTGGATTTACGGGCTTATGTTTCATAATGTTTTTGTTTGCAGGGTCAACGCCTAAAGCAAGAGCAGGTAGAGTAGCAGTGGCTAAGTTTACCCACAGGATATGCACAGCTAATAATGGTGTATCCCAGTTAAATAATGTCGCAACAAACAAAGTAGTAATTTCAGCAATATTACCAACTAACAAGAATTGGATTACTTTTTGAATGTTACGGTAAACGCGACGACCTTCTTTGATTGCGTAAGCAATAGTAGTAAAACTGTCATCTAAAAGTACCATATCAGCCACGTCTTTGGCTACATCGGTACCGGTAACACCCATGGCTATACCGATATCGGCAGCCTTTAAAGCAGGTGAGTCGTTAACACCATCACCAGTCATTGCCGTTACTTCACCGTTACGCTTCAAGCTTTGAATAATTCTTAACTTATCGGTAGGTGAAACGCGGGCAAAGACAGTCGTCTTTTTAACCGCTTGATCAAGTTCGTCGTCAGACATTTGATCAAGTTCAATGCCAGATATAGCCAAGTCACCGTTTTGGTAAATATTGAGCTTTTTAGCAATAGCTAAAGCAGTAATCTTGTGGTCACCAGTAATCATAATGGTTCTAATGCCGGCCTGACGACAAGTCTTAACCGATTCCGCCACTTCTTCACGAGGTGGGTCGATCATACCGCTGATACCAATGAAAGTTAACTTATTTTCTAAATCGGTTCCTTCACTTGGCAAGTTATCCACAACTCTTGTGGCAAAGCCTAGTACGCGTAATGCCTCGTTAGACATGTTTTGCATCAAGTTCAAGATTCGTTTTTTATCATTAGTCGTAATTGGACGAACGCCATTATCAGTCATGATGTGATTACATAACGGTAACATTTCGTCTACTGCACCCTTAGTAAAGGAAACATATTGACCATTAATTTCATGCAAGGTGGTCATTCGTTTTCTATCTGAATCAAATGGTTGTTCAAATAGACGTGGGTGAGCCTTTTTTAATTCTGTTTGGTTGAAGCCTAATTTTTTAGCAAAGGGAATTAAAGCAACCTCGGTAGGATCACCGATCGCCTCGTTATCCTTCAAGCTGGCGTCGTTACAAAGGGCACCAGCATAGGCTAACGCTTGGTAAACCTTATTAGGTTTAATATCTTTAACATCAATTTCATTGAAGTCGCCAGCAGCTATTTTAGTAACTGTCATCTTATTTAAAGTTAAAGTACCGGTTTTATCGGAACAAATGACAGTAGCGTTACCCAAGGTTTCCACAGCTGGTAATTTCTTAATCAAAGCATTCTTTTTTACCATGCGCTTAACGCCAAGGGCCATCACAATTGTAGCTGTGGCAGGCAAACCTTCAGGAATAATGGAGATTGCTAACGAAATAGCGATTAAAAATTGGGGTAAAAGTGGTTTTTGGTACATTGCACCAATGATAAATACCAAGATGCAGACAAAAATACCAATGATTGTTAAAACTTTACCAACGCTAGTTAATTTACGTTTTAATGGCGTTTCAATTTCAGTTTGATCTTCTAGTATGCCGGCAATGGCACCCATTTCGGTGTTCATACCTGTAGTGGTCACGACACCTAGTCCGCGTCCGTAGGTAACAATTGAAGAGCTGAAAGCCATATTGATGCGGTCACCAAGACTGCAGTCTTTAGCCAAAACAGTATCTGCATCTTTTTCCACAGGTACGGATTCACCTGTGAGGGATGCTTCCTGAATCTTTAGGTTGGCGGATTCGAGAAGACGCATGTCTGCTGGAACCATGTCACCATCGTGCAAGTTGACAATATCACCGACTACTAATTCTTTAGCGGGGATTAGTTGCTCCTTGCCGGCGCGAATAACATGAGCCATGGGAGCACTCATATCCCGCAAAGCAGCTAAGGATGATTGAGCT
Organism: Lactobacillus sp. UMNPBX4; assembly: GCF_002554115.1. Classification (NCBI taxonomy): domain Bacteria; kingdom Bacillati; phylum Bacillota; class Bacilli; order Lactobacillales; family Lactobacillaceae; genus Lactobacillus; species Lactobacillus sp. UMNPBX4. The sequence continues at coordinate 578 of NZ_PCZF01000057.1, read as the reverse complement.
TTCTTTTCCTGCACAATACCAATAATAGTATTGATGACCACGATCATAGCAATGATGATCGCTTCAGTATATTCATGAAAAAGAGCTGAAAAGAAGGCTGCGCCGATTAGAATCATGATCATTGGATCAATGATTTGCTCTTTGATCATTTGCAAGGTGGTTTTAGGAGGCTTAGCAGCAAGTTCGTTTAAACCATCTTTTTGACGTATTCGAACTGCGTCATCGCTTAAGCCAGCTTCTGATGTATTTGTCTCTGTTAGTACCTCAGACTGAGTAACAGCCCAAGGCTTTTGTATGTGATTATCCATAAAGGACATATCACTCCTTTCGTCAAAAATAAAATAGAGAATGGCCTTTAACAAAGCCATTCCCCATTTGAGAAACTTCTTCAGTTTTCATTTGTGTATTGGCAGCGTCATTGGCGCCTCTCAATATATAAATCGTTATAAGAAATAATATCAGCGAAGTGACGCGATGTCAATAAGCGATAAATATTATTTTTTGGTTATCATTAGTAAAGAAAAAGGTTCAGTATAAAAACTTGTGTAAACGGCTGTGAGATTTAGGATGCCTTTCGG
>NZ_PCZF01000056.1:0-9356 GCF_002554115.1 Lactobacillus sp. UMNPBX4 | reverse complement strand
ATTAAAAAATCAATTTACGAGAAAGATCTATTTACACAAAAGATTTGACAGTTTCTTTAAAGCTTGAACCGGTGGAAGCAACTTATTATTTTCTTCGCTCTTTGCTTCTTCATAAACCTTTTTTACCCATTTATTTTCAAATTCTTGATCGCTGGGAAGCCATTTTCCAACGTTAAATTTATGTCTTGTCATAATAGGGCTCTATTTCTACTAAAATAATACTCTGTTACTTTTAGTATAGCCTTTTTGTATTCGCTTACATTCAAATGACTCTAAAACCAAAAATACCCCATTAATGCAAAGCTACTGCACTATGGGGTATTTTTTAAATTCCAGATAATTTTTGCATTTCTTCATGCAAATCTAAAATACTGTCAGGTGTATCATCACCGTGGCTAATAATATATCCTGCTAAAGCCTTATCAAGTGCTAAAGCTACTTCTTGCATCGGCTTACCAGCAGCCCTTCTGCCATAAGCTGTCCGCACAATTTCCATCAATTCGGGATTTTTCTTTACTTCCTCATCATGATTAACAATATATTCAATTTTATCTCTAATAATTCTTTCTTCATCTTGAGCCATAAGCGAGACCTTCTTTCTAACTCTATTATAGAGCTATCCGTATCCGCTTACACTATAAAATATTTTTAATTGCTTGAGCAACTCCATCATGATCATTATCAGCAGTTACCACATCCGCAGTTTTTTTAACTAAATCAGTACCATTCCCCATTGCAACACCAGTTTCAGCGTACTCAATCATGCTTAGATCATTAGCTTCATCCCCAATTGCCATTACGTTATCTTGAGTCAATCCTAATTTTTCTGTCAATGCCTTTAAAGCTGTTCCCTTATTGACACCTTTACGATTAACTTCAAGATAAAATGGCGTACTTTTAACTACCATATATTCCTTAGCTAATTGGTCAAAATCAGCTTGATACTTGGCCATTGCTGCGCTCAAAACATCAGGATCATCGACATACATGCATTTATAAATCTTTTTATCAGCCATTTCTTCCTGGGTACGATATTTAATACCAATACTACACAATACAGATTCATGTACAGTATATTTACCAATATTACGATTAGCAGTATAAACGCAATCATCACTGCTAGCATGAAAATGTAAATTAGTTTTTCTTGCTAATGCTTCAATTCTAATATAGTCATCATATGATAAAGTTTCTTCAATTAAACCGTGGCCAGTTGTAGTTTCAACCAAAGCACCCCCAAAGCTGATGATGTATTGATCATCTTGCTCATCAAGACCTAACGGTTCAAGATATTCACGTGCCCCAGCAAGTGGCCGGCCGGTGCAAATAACCACCTTTTTTCCTACAGCACTTGCTTGTTTAATGGTAGAAATTACACCTGGTGTCAATTTGCGTTCACTATTTAATAATGTCCCATCTATGTCAATTGCAATTAATTTAATATCCTTCATATTTTCCTCGTGTATATTTCTATTAATTTTCAATTCATCGATCATAAATCTAACTTTAATTCTATCATTTATATTTTTTCAATCATTGAAAAAAATTTGCCAAACAAAAAGTCGTTACTCACTACAGAGCAACGACTTTTATTATTAGCTTACTTTTCTTCTGCTTTAACTTTTTCTAATGCTTGCACAAATACTTCATATGGTTGTGCACCGCTGATTGCATATTTATTGTTGATTACAAAGAATGGTGCACCTTTGATACCTAATTGTTGTGCTTCAACTTCATCCCCTACAACTTGGCGTTCATATTGATCAGAAGCAAGAATTTTTTCTACTTCATCCTTATCAAGACCTGCTTCAACTGCAGCTGCTGTCAACACGTCTTTATCCGCAATTGACTTACCATCAGTGAAGTATACTTTGTAAAAACGACTGATTACTCTTTCTACCAAGTCACGATCATTTTTACTCTCAGCTAACTTGATCAAACGATGAGCATCCATTGTATTAGTAGGTACAACTTTATCCAAATGAAATTCTAAGCCCTCACCAGCAGCCATTTGGGTAATGTAAGCCATCTTTTGTTTAGCATCTGCTTCGAGTTCTTTTTTACCACCAGTAAAGTGATTGATATAATCTCCACTCTTAGCAGTCTCAGCTTCCATTGGATTTAATTGAAATGACTTAAGCTCCAACTTAGTATCATCATAAATGCCAACTTCCTTCATTGCCTTTTTCATTCTAGTAGAACCAATATAGCAAAATGGGCATGCAATATCTGACCAGTATTTGATTTTCATCTTTTTCCTCATTAATCTGATAATTCACTAATGTATTCAAAGGCGTTTTGACCGGCAATACCACCTTCACCAACTGCTGTAACAATCTGACGTAACTTCTTTTGACGAACGTCACCAATTGCATAAACGCCAGGCACAGTAGTTTCCATTTCATCATTAGTAATAATCCAGCCTTGATCATCAGTGATCTCTAAATCTTTGAATGGTTCACTATTTGGCACATTACCAATGTAGATGAAGATACCTGAAGCATCAATTACCTTATCTTCATCAGTCTTCTTATTGTGAACCTTGATGCCAGTAACTTTATTTTCATCACCAACAATTTCAACTGGAACACTATCCCAAGTAAATTCCATCTTAGGATTCTTAAAAGCACGTGTTTGTAAAACCTTTTCAGCACGAAGTTGATCACGACGGTGAATTACATCAACATCCTTGGCTAAGTTTGCTAGGTAAAGACCTTCAGAAATAGCGGAATCACCACCACCAACTACAGCCACATTTTCATCTTTGAAAAATGCACCGTCGCAGACAGCACAGTAGGAAACACCTTTACCGCTATATTCTTCTTCGCCAGGAATGCCAAGCTTACGATTGGTTGAACCAGTTGCAATAATTACTGCCTTGGCTGTAATGTCTTCTGGATCCATTCTAACAATGCGCTTTTGACCATCTAATTCAATTTTTTGCACATCGCCGTAGACGAATTCAACGCCTTGATCCGTTGCACTCTTATACATCTTTTCACCCAATTCTGGTCCCATAATTGATGGAAAACCTGGGTAATTTTCAACCTCAGCAGTGTTGTTCATTTGACCACCATAAACACCACGATCAATCATTGCAACCTTCAAGTTAGCTCTAGCTCCATAAAGAGCGGCTGTCATACCACCAGGACCTGCACCAATTACAGCTAAATCGTATTCTTTCATCGTTATTACCTCGCTAAGTTTTAATATTCTATAAATTCGTTGAACTATAATTATATAGTATCACTAACTTTTTGTAAGTCAACTATTTAATTCAAAAGCTTGTATCTAATTTTTGGCTTTTCCCTTTTGCCATTCTGTCACACTATGGTTAAAAACACTAACATGCGTATAGCCTCTAGCTTTTAATTCATTGCCAACCAGATTTGCATAACCGCAAAGTCGACCACGACAATAAACCATTACTTCTTGATTAGGACTAAAGGGTAGATTAGTAAAATCAATTTCATTAAATGGAATATTATGAGCTCCCGATAAATGTACATTATTGAATTCATCGGTCGGACGTAAATCTAAAACGTAAGTTGTAGCGCTATCCTGATTTGATAGATCCGCTATTTCAGTTTGCGGCAAAGTATCATATGTTTTTTCAAGGCATCTCATTTCTGGCAATGTTTTTTCTGCTAAAGTCGTCAAAAGCATTAACAGTTGACTTACTTGCTCATTTGCCAACGCATAAAAGACAAAGTTCTTGCTTTTTTCTTCCTTAACTAAATTTACTTGCTTTAATATTTGTAAATTCTTAGAGGTTGTGCCCACGCTAATATTGATTGCCTTTGAAATTTTCTCTACGGACTTAGGGCCTTGATCTAAAATAAAAATAATCTTTAAACGTGTCAGATTGCTGACGGCTTTCCCAATGCGCAACACTTGATCAAAAGCCCTATCTTGATAGGCAATTGCTAGTTTATCTTGCATGCTCCTTCACCTCTTTCGATTTTAACGAACTAAAATAGTAATTAAATAACGTCTTAAACTGGTTAAAATCTAAAAACTTACTAAACTGATCAACCTTTTTTCCATTTTTGATCAAAACAATGCTGGGAGCTGACCATACCTCAAATTTTTGGGCTAATTCTGGTTTTTCATTGACATTTATTTCATAGAAAGGAACCACATCGCCAACTATTTGAGTGAAATCTTTTACAACATTTGTTTCACCGTAACATTGAGCACACCAATCATTGTCAAAATATAAAACAGCATTATCTGGGATAGTATTCAGACTATTTTTGATCATCTTTGGTATTTTTCTTTGCCTTGCTCCAGTCAATTTCACAGCCATCTGGACCACAAACGCCCGCACTTAAATTATCATTATCATTAAGTGCTGCAAATGCTGATTGTAATTTTTCCTTATCTTGTTTCTTTTCAGTCATTTTATTTTCTCCTTAAGTATTCTACGTTTTCGTTTAATTCTATAGTTATCATATCACTTACTTTTTATAAGTCAATATTTTCACACAAAAAAAGAGCGATGCACATGCATCGCCCTTCATATAGGGAAAAGGTATCTAAGATGTTGATTTAATTCGTGTGACGTTTCTTCACACCGACCAAACTAACAAGGCCGATGGCTACAACAGCGCCACCTAAGGCAGCTGCAGCTACACCTTCACTCTGATTTTCACCAGTTTGTGGCAAAGTGTAGTGAATTTTACCGTTTGCATCAATGTAACCAACTACATTGCCGTTGCGGTCAAGTACTTCACCGTTTGGCATAATAGTTTCGCCATTTGGTCCTGGAGTGCCTTGACCATGAGAGCCGAAATTGTTGTAGTAACCATTTTGACCATGAGGAGCATAGTTGTTCGACCAGTTATTTGCTGGCTTTGGAGCTGGCGTATGCTTCTTATTCTTGTGGTGACGACGTGGTGTTGGTACATCAGGTTCGTCTGGTTCATCAGGCTCTGGCTCATCTGGTTCAGGAACATCAGGCTCTGGAGTCTTATCCTTTTCAGGAGTCTTTGGAGTTTCAGGCTTCTTAGGTTCAGGCTGTGGAGTTGGTGTTGGTGCTGGAATTGGGTTTGGACTATCCGGTGGAACTACTGGAGTTTCATTCTTAGTGTAAGTTACAGTAACATTAATGTCGTCCATAGTTACTGGAGTTGAAGGTACGGTTTCCTTATCTGGAGTGTAGCCATCAACTTTTGGAGATGGAACTGCCTTATAATCGGTTTCACTTGGAGTCCAAGGAGTATCATATTTACCATTTGGAACAAGTTTGCCAGTTACATTGTCCTTAGTTAAATGACGAGTCCAAGTTGCGTTTTGAACATTATCATTTGGAGTCTTGTCACCTGCACCAGTATAATGAACAGTTTCCTTAACATTCTTAGTAACTTCATTAGGATCTACATCGTGATGATCATCAGGCGTTACTGGGCTGTAAGTGTGTTTAAGGTGTACTTCATACTTTTGTGGCTCTTTAGTGAAAGTTACACCAGATTTAGGATAATCATCGCTAACCAGCTTATAACCCTTATCTGTATAATCCTCAATTGTAGGAGCTGTTGAGTAATCACTCTTTTCACCAACTTCACCTGAAAGATCCTTGGTTTCAAGAGTTTTATCAGCAGTATCATCGATGTACTTAACTGTTACTGAACCTTTTTCTGCTTCCTTCTTATAAACTACAACTGTTTCATAATTTTCAGGAATACCAATTACGCCATTATTCTTGTAAGCATCAGTTAAATTACCGTCTTTTACAACAGCATCTGGATTAATCTTTAATTTAGCTTGAACTTCAGAACCATCGGCGCCTTGAGTTACGCCAGGAGCATTAGTTGACTTAATAGTTGCAGTGTAACCATCAAGTTTAGGAGATTCTACTGCAGCATATGGATCTGTCACTGGATTACCAGCTGCGTCTGTCATCTTCCAACCAGAATCCTGACTTACTGCTTGGCTGTGTTTAATGTATTCCAAAGTTTGATCAGACGTATGTGAAAGAGCATAGTTCTTAATGTCGTCTAACTTATCTTTAGTAATATCAGGAGTCAAATTACCATTGTTAACAATACTATTTTGACCCAAGTTTAAAGTCGCGCCATCAACACCTTCAATAGTTAAATTACCGATAACATTCAAATTATCTGAAGCGGTAATATTACCCTTTATTTTAACGCTCTTATCACCTGCACCGGCTGCTTGTCTAACAGCATCCCAAGTAGTTACAGGCTTGCTCTCATTCTTAGGATTAGTGTTAATATTCTGGTTTTCAGTACCCTCATTAGCTACTGCCAAACTAGTATTGAACAACTTAGCTAAGTTAGCTGAGCCTTCCTTTGAGAGGCCTTGTAATGCAGCATCATCCAAATTGAAGTTTACAGTTTCAGCTTGCTTTTCATCTGCAGCCTTACCCAATTTCCCGGCATCAGAAACAACAGCATCTTTATTCAAGTCGCTGTTATTAATCTTATTTATACCAGCTGCTTCTGACACAACTGCAGAATCAGCAGCTTTTTGGGCATCTTTAACAGTTTGTTCAACCTTATCTGCTTGAGTATTCTTAGCAACAGAATTTTCCTTAAGCGTATCTTTAACACCATTTTGCACCTTGGTGTTATTATTAGCTTTAACAGTAGAGGCGTCAACTTTATTTTGTTCTAATTTTTAAGTATCTACTGTTGCAGCAATCTTATTTGTATTATTCTTAATCTCAGCTGTCTCATTATTCGTTTTATCATTTGAAGCAGCTTTATCATTGCTCTCATCCAAATTACTCTGTTCGATTGCTGAATTTTCTGAAACAGATGATGTATTGTTGTCACCAGCAACAGTATTATCATCTGTTTTTGTTTGTTCAACTACAACTTTTTCAGCTGTACTTGTACCGTTATCAGCTTGAGTATCGCTTGCTTCATGTGCTTCAGGTTCAGTATTGCCATCAGCCACATCAGCATGTGCAGTGCTTGCGTTAGTACCTAGTTCCAAGCAAAACGAAAGCAGCACCTACAGTCAATTTTCTAATTGCGAAGTGTTGCCGTCTATCTGCAGCGTTTTCCATTTTCTTAATACGGTTATTCTTAGATACAATATCAAAACCCCCCTAATATTCCTTATTAATTAAATTTCACACGCATTGCGCTTTCTTTATACATCTTGTTCTCATTAAAAACAACGTATGCTTTTTATTCAACAACCATGTACTAGCACAATTTATGTAAATTGCAAAAGTTTTTTAGTTATTTAAACGTAACTTTTATTATCAGTTAATAATATATTGCTTTAATTTTGCTACTGATTATTACGCTAGCTTTGTAGTTCTAGTGCTGGTTTAGAGGCATTTTTAAAAAGATAGTCTGCTTTACTTGTAATGGCTCAAAAATTATTTTCTAAAAATATCGCTATTATTTAACGTACTTTTTCTAACAAAAAAATGACCCAATCCAAACGATTTGATCATTAAATATACGTGCATATTTAATTATTTCAAATTATTATAGTAATCTTCATCAACCGGCTCAAGCCAAGTGGACTTTGCCTTGTCAGTATCAGTCATGATTGAAAGGTGCGCAAACCATGAATCCTTCGTTGCACCATGCCAATGCTTAGTGTTAGGGGCAACAACATAAACATCACCAGGTGTCATCTTATGAGCTGGCTTACCTTCTTCTTGAACCCAGCCCTCACCTGCAACGCAAACCAAAGTTTGAGCAACAGTGTGCATATGCCAATGATTGATGCATCCCGGTTCAAATGAAACATTTGAAATACTACAGTTAGCCCTATTAGCAAGTGGATTCAAATAACTCTCACCAGTAAAATATTTCGCATAAGCTGTGTTAGGTTCGCCAAAACCAAATGAACAATTCTTTACTTCTTCTTCGTTTCTAGCCATTTTTATTTCTCCTTTGCTCAACTCAATTACATTGTATGCTTAGAAATTAAGCTTGAGAAATATCTATAATTACTGGCTAGCTATAACTTTTACTTATGCAAAATGCTATAATGGACTTCCTTGGCAGGGGCGACAAAGACGATTTCCGAAAGATTTCGTCTTTTTTCTCCTTTTCTAATGTAAGCGCTTTATTTTTATGTAATTCTATGCTAAAGTAAAAATTGTAAAGATAAAGAGTATGAATAAGATAAATATCCAATTATTTATCTCCAAACTAAGGGGATGGCAATTATGACTACAGTTATTGGAATTACATTTTTGGCACTTGAATTGCTCGGTGTATTTATTTTATCAGCAGTTTCACCAAATTGATTTTTGGCTTTTAAGACTCCTAAAATTATTAATATCACTCAAAAACTACTAGACTCTCAGACGGATCTAATAGTTTTTCTATTATTTTAACTTTTCAAAAAAATTTTGCCTGTTTTTTGTGTATTAAATAGTAGAGGGCTCTGCCCTACTCTACAGAAAGCAGGTGTGCTACGAAAGAAACACCTAAAGTAATCAAACCGTGGTATGGCTTCTTGGAAGATCAGGTCTTCGGTGAAATCATATCAGACAAGAAAATTTGCAAGTATATTTTTGAAACCATCTTGTCTTTCAAGATCAAAGAAATCTACTATCCGGAAAAACAAAAAGAAGTCAAGGATCCTAAACATCGTGAGCGTAAAGATGTAATCTTCGACATACTGGTTGAAGATTACGAGCACAACCCTTACGATGTAGAAGCTCAAACTACCGATAAGAAAGACCTTGGCTGGCGAATGCGGTACTATGCTGCTAAAATTGATCAACGCTATACTCTCGATAAAGGCAAGACCTATCGCAACATAAAAAAGGCCTATTTGATTTTCTTATGCAACTTCGATCCTGAAGGTGAAGGCCGGATCAAATACACTTACCATACTTATGAAGATCACAACAAGTCTAAGCAATTGCAGGACGGACTAGAAAAATTATAATTAATGGCAAAGGAATTCCTAATGGTGAAAGTGCAGATCAGGTAGGCTTAGTTAACCTGATTAATGACCGACCTGTCCACTTGAATGCCATTTTTGATGAAATTCAAACGCGAATCAAGGACATGAACGAAGATCCAGAATGGAGGGATAAAATGATCGACTACGAAACTAGAATGCTTGAAAAAGAGCAAGAAGCAGAAGAAAAAGGTATGCAACAAGGTATGCAAAGAGGCATAGCTAGCGCTACTGTTTCCGGCATAAAAAAGTTAATCGCTGCTTTAAAAGATTTCGGCGACAATGATGAACAAATCTTAAATCGCTTAGAGAAGGATTACGGTGATCAACTCTCCATTGATGAATTGAAAGACTTCATGAAACAAGCTTAAATTTTTACAAATCAATCTAGTCAAAAGTGTCTGGGAAAAAACTAATTCCTAAGACATGAAAAAAGAACGATGATTTCC
>NZ_PCZF01000055.1:0-9611 GCF_002554115.1 Lactobacillus sp. UMNPBX4 | reverse complement strand
GGAAATCATCGTTCTTTTTTCATGTCTTAGGAATTAGTTTTTTCCCAGACACTTTAGTCATTAAGAAAATGTGTTTTTAATTATATGAGGTAATATTATTTTCCCTAATTATTAGCTTAATTCCTTGATAATAGCTTCCAAGGTCTTTTTAGCTTCATCTTGAATTGGAGTTTCTGGGTGTTCTTCATCGTACTTGTTAAGCCAGTTCAAACGATCTTGCATTCTCTTAGCCAAGGTCTTTTGGTATTCTGGGTCTTCAAGGTGAACTTCGTAGCCTTCAATTGGTAAGTAGCTTACACCCTTGAAGTTACCAAATGGCTTGAAGTCACTGTCCTTGATGTTACCGTTAGCCAAGTCTTCGATCAACTTCTTAGTAACTTCCTTAGGAATGTCCTTGCCCATGAAGGCATCTGTGTTCAAGCTGTAGCAGCTTGCTCCACGCTTAGTGAACAATTCCTTGAAGTCAGTGTAGTCACCAGATACTGGGTAAGCACGGAATGGGTCTGCGAATGGTTCGATAACCAAGGTGTTCATGTCGAAGCCCTTAGGCAAGTTTTCAGCACTAGTTCTCTTGGTTGCTAAAGTACAGCCCATAGTAGTTGCCAAAACTGGGTCGTCAATCTTGATGATTGGAGGCAATGAACCATCCTTCATAATCCAGAACAAAGCGGTAATTGGTGACTTTTCAAAGTCTACACGGTGAGGACTAGTGTAACGGGTCTTGATAACACGACCGTTGTTGTTACGTAAGTCTTCAGTAACGATAACTTTCTTACCGTTTGAGTCTAACGTTACGTCACAGTTCATAATAGTAGTGTAGTACTTAGTTTCGTGGTGACCTGCTGGGTAGTCGTGGGTCTTGTCGAAGTATGAAGGTTCAAGTGCTACAGATGAACCGTCTTCACGTGAAATGATGAATGCATCGTCGTGCAAAACGGTGATATCATATTTACCATCGTACATTTCGTGAGTCAAAGTTGACTTACCAGAACCTGACAAGCCGTAGAATGCGAAGGTCTTGTCGTCTTTATCGTCAAAGTGGAATGACTTTTCACCACCGTGACATGCAGTGTAGCCGTGACGGTGAGCGATAGCCCAAGCTAAGGTTAAGGTACCCTTCTTAAGTTCACCGAAGTAGCGAAGGTTGAAGACCGCAGCACAGTTATGTGGAGCGTCGAATACGCCTAAACCCTTTGGATAGTCTTCGTCTTGAACATTAGGATCGAAGTAGAAGTAAATATCAGGTTCATCATAGAACTTAGACTTTGCGTACATCTTTTCAGCTTCATCATCGAAGAAGTGGAAGTTCAAAATGTATGAAAGTAGGTTGAAGGCTTGATCTTCTGGCATCATGATGTGAGCCTTAACAGTAAATGATGGGTCAAGACCTACCAAAACAGTAGCCTTTAAGTATTTTTGTTCGTGGCCCTTGTAGATATCTTCACGCAAGTTACCGTTCAATGCTTCAGCATCTTCGTTAGGATTGTCAACGAAGTGACGTGCACTGGCAGTTCTACCTAAGATCTTACCGTGGTTGTAAACCAATTGGGTTGCACCATGTGGCAAGCCTAATTCTTTAGTGTGTAAGATGGGCAAGTCAGTAACAATAACGCCTGATTGCTTCTTTGCTAAATTATAAGCTTCAGCAACACTAGTTACTTCGTGTACGTTGTTGCCGTAAAATGCACTTTCGATAGTTGCACGAGTGCGACTAAACATTGGATTTGCTTTTCTAAGTTCGTCTTGAGAATAACGTTCTTTTGTACTCATATTAAGTTTTTGTCCTCTCTAGGAAGCTATTAATTAAAACGCTTTCATTAACTTACAGTTATTATACTAACATACTTGACTGGGTATAACCACCTAAATATTAAAATATAAGGTTTATGAAATACGAAAACATATACATAAAATAAAAAAACGCAAAGAAGACTAAGAATAAAATAGATGATATAATATAGAACATACGTACGAAAAAAGGAAACATAAAAATGGATTCTAATCAGCTTTTTAAATATGTTTATGCTAAATATGGCTTGAAGTTTGAACCAATTGTGTCAGGTTCAACGGATACTTATGTATTAATGTCTCCACTTGATAGTGGTTATTTTGCTATGCTTTCTCGAATTAATGGTGAAAATTCAAGCAAGAGCAGTATTGCGGTTTTAGATTTAAAATGTGGTGACTTTGCTCCAACGATTCGTGATTTGCCTGGTTTTACTGATCCGGTTCGCATCAAGGGAGCAGAATGGGTAGGCGTAGTTTTGACTAATAATCGCGATGAGCAAGCGATTAAGAAGGCGCTAGATTATGCATTTAAATTAGCGATGAATGGTCAAGATACAAATGTCGCTAAGAGCCAATATTTTTATATTCCAGGAGAAAAAACAGAGGAAAAATATCAAGCGCAGCCAATAAAGCAGCGGTTGCCGCGTAGACAAGTTAACGATGTGATTCCCGATAAGATCAGACAAATGCGGGAATTATATGATTACAGTATTCTTCCTAGCACCGGTCGGCAGAAGAATTTTTATATTCAAGGGCAGTTTATGGCTGATTACGAAGATGAATATAAAAAATATTTTGCTTTCAAGCGTTTCTTTCCTACTTATCATGATATGAATGTGGGACAATTGCGTAGTTACTTTACCTGGAGGACTAAGATTCGCAAGGGGGATTACCATCGCACTAGTACATCTTATGCATATGTATATTTGTATGAGCTGTTTAATAATATTGGCGTGGATAATCCACAGGATGGCTACGATAAACTGATTGCTTTTAAAAAGAATTATGTGGATAATTTCGATTTAGGAATTCAAACATATTTGGCAGATTGGATAAAGGATTACGTGCTTTATTATGGCTTACGAAAAGAAAAAATAGCTGAGCATTTTGCCAAAGATATTGAGCAAGATCATGATGATGAAATATTGCATTATCCGCAAAAATATACGGCAGAAGAGTTAGCGGAAGTTTTTGCAAAAAAGACGACATACTGGAAATCTTCAAAAGTAATTGCAAAGAATAAAGAGGTTTTTGTTCAAGTTTTAAAATGTGTTTGGCAAGAGGTGTTAGATGCTAAAAAATATGGCATAGCTTATTACAGCAGCTTTGTAGCTAAGCCGAAGGTCGTTGAGCAGCCCGTTTTTAAGCTCGCAGTTTTCTACAGAAAAGCAAAAAAGCCAATGACGGTTAAGGTTGATGCTGTGAGAAAGTATTATTACAAAAAGGGTTGGTGGTACATTCATCAAGAAGAAGCTGTGCCAAGACAGCGAACGAACTTGAATACTTTTTTGCATGAAGTAGATCGTTTAGTACGCGAGAAGCTGAATTTAGGACGCGCAATCAAGCCGCGTTTTATTGATCAAGCCGTGTTAAAGGCGATTACGGCTGGAATTGCTGCTTATCAACAGCAAAAAAAACAGGCAAAGATTGATCAGATTAAAATTGATTTTTCTGATTTAGACAAGATTCGGGCCAATGCTTCTGTCACGCGTGATAGTCTGTTAACCGATGAGGAAAAGCAGCTTGAGCAAGAGGAACAAGAGCAAGTGCAAAAGCAGGAGCAAGAAGTAGAAGTTTCAGTAGATCAAGATGACTACAGTTTAGACAAAGACGAAATGTTTTTACTAATGGCTTTATTGCAAGGGAAGCCGTGGCAAGATTATGTGCAAAAACACCATCTAATGGTTTCGATTTTAGCTGATAATATTAATGAAAAATTGCTGGATGAGATTGGCGATAGTGTGATCGAATTTAATGAACAAGATCAGCCACAAATAATTGAAGATTATGCGGATGATTTACAAGAAATGTTTTTAAAGGGATGATAAAATGCCAGAAAAAAGAAGAGTACCAAAAAGAATTGCACAAACTGTATTAAATTCACTAAAAGGTGGGGTAGTGCCGCGGATTGGTTTGCCTTATATTACAGTCGGCCGTAAAGAAGAAATTGAAGCCCTGCTTCATGATGTTGATATTATTCAAGATGGCGGTGCAAGTTTTCGTTTTATCGTTGGACGTTACGGTTCAGGCAAAAGCTTTTTACTGCAGACAATTCGTAATTATGTAATGGACAAAAATTTCGTTGTGGTTGATGGCGATTTGTCTCCAGAGCGTCGCTTGCAAGGTTCTAAAGGACAAGGACTAGCAACTTACCGTGAATTAATCCAAAATCTTTCTACCAAAACTCGTCCTGAAGGTGGGGCCTTAACCTTAATTCTTGATCGTTGGATTAATTCTGTGCAAAGCCAGGTAGCCCAAAGTGGTATTGCCAATGATGATCCCAAGTTTGAAGCCGAAGTAGATAAGAAAATCTATGCAGTAATTTCATCATTAAATGAATTAGTACATGGTTTTGATTTTGCTAAATTGCTTAATATGTATTATCACGCTTATATGTCTAATGACGATGAAACTAAAGCTAAAGTACTTAAGTGGTTTAGAGGCGAGTATAGTCATAAGACTGAAGCTAAAAAAGATTTGGGTGTGGATATTATCATTTCAGACAGCGATTGGTATGAATATCTCAAATTGTTTGCGTCTTTCTTCAGACAAGCAGGTTATGCTGGCCTCATGATCATGATTGACGAATTGGTCAACATTTTTAAAATTCCGAATGCGATTAGTCGTCAATATAATTATGAAAAGATTTTGACAATGTACAATGACACTTTGCAGGGTAAGGCGAAGTACCTGGGCATCATTATGTGCGGGACGCCACAAGCAATTGAAGACCGGCGCCGCGGCGTTTATTCATACGAAGCACTGCGCAGCCGGCTTGCTACAGGAAAGTTTGTTCAAAACGGTGCGCGTGATATGTACGCTCCAGTGATTAAGTTGCAGCCATTGACCGCAGAAGAAATGCTAGTTTTAACTGAAAAATTGGCGGATATGCATGCTAACTTATATGGCTATGAAAGAACTATTACTGATGATGATTTAGCACAATTTATCAAGATAGAGTATGCGCGCGTTGGTGCAGATACTAACATTACGCCACGTGAAATTATTCGTGACTTTATTGAATTGCTCGACATCGTTTGGCAAAATCCTGATACTAAAATCACGGATCTGCTTAATTCTGATCGTTTTAATTATGCAAAATCTGAGGCTGTCTCAGATAATAAAGAGCAAGATTATACTGAATTTAGAATTTAAGGGTAAAAAAGATGGATGTTTTTTCACATTATGCACCATTTATCCAAGACTATATTTATGAACATGGTTGGCAAAATTTACGTCCGATTCAGGTAGCAGCCGCGGAGGAAATTTTTGAGACGGAAGATAATGTGCTTTTGTCAGCTTCAACTGCGTCAGGGAAAACAGAAGCCGCATTTTTCCCGATCTTGTCAGATATCTATAATGAACCAGAGGATTCGGTCAAAGCGCTTTATATTGCGCCACTAAAAGCTTTAATTAATGATCAATACGATCGCTTGACGGAGCTTTGTCAGGATGTCGATATACCAATTTGGCGCTGGCATGGGGATGTAGCGCAAACGCAAAAAAGAAAGATGCTCAAGAACCCATCAGGAGTTTTACAAATTACGCCTGAATCGCTTGAGAGTTTCATGATCAATAAGCACATGGATATTCCTCATTTGTTTGGCGGGCTGAAGTATATTGTGATTGATGAACTCCATTCATTTTTGCGCAGTGACCGCGGTGGCCAAACCTTTTGTCTAATTGAACGTTTGTCAAAATTAGCAAATGTTAATCCCAGAAGAATCGGACTTTCAGCAACCATCGGTAATTTGCAAGATGCCAGCGATTTTTTAGGAGCTGGTTCAAATAGAAAGACGGTTGCACCTAAGGTGCAGAACGAACCACAGATTTGGCATCTTTCAATGGAACATTTTTATAAAACTGATCCACAGGCCAGCAGCAAGTATTTTGATCCTAGTCAAGTCGAGCCTATAACGGATAAGGCACCTGAATCGGCTGATCCAGGTATTGGTTATATTTTTGAACATACACGTGGTAAAAAATGCCTAGTTTTTACTAATAGTCGTGAAGAGTGCGAGGCAGTGTGTCAGGAACTGAGGGCGTATTGCGCTTATAACCATGAGCCGGATCGCTTTATGATTCATCACGGTAATCTTTCACCGGCACTACGGGAAACAGCCGAAGTAGCGATGAAAGATGAAGATGTTTATATGACAACCTGTGCTACTGCAACACTGGAATTGGGAATCGATATTGGTCAGCTGGAATCAGCGTTTCAAATTGATGCTCCGTTTACGGTGTCAGGCTTTTTGCAAAGAATGGGGCGTACAGGTCGTCGCGGCAATCCACCAGAAATGCATTTTGTTATGCGCGAAGAACATCCAGAATCTCGGGCCATGCTGCCAGAATTAATTCCGTGGCCTCTTATTCAGGGAATTGCCCTGGTTCAACTTTACGCGGAAGAAAAATGGGTGGAGCCGCCTGAACCTAATCGCTTGCCGTATAGTTTGCTTTATCATCAAACTATGAGTACGCTCGCCTCTAGTGGAGAGATGACGCCAGCAGAGCTTGCCTCAAGGGTGCTCACTTTGTCGTATTTTCATAATGTTAGTCAGGAAGACTACAAAGTTTTGCTTAGGCATTTGCTTAAAATTGACCACATTGAATGGACCGAGAATAAAGGATTAGTAGTCGGGCTTGCCGGTGAAAAGGTTGTGAATAACTTTAAATTTTATGCAGTTTTTGCGGAAAATGAAGAATTTAGTGTTCATGCTGGCAGCGAAGAATTAGGTACAATTGTTAAGCCACCTCCAGTTGGAGACAAAATTGCAATTGCTGGTCGAGTTTGGGTAGTTGAAGATGTCGATCGCAAGCGTCATCAAGTGTATTGCCATGAGGTGAAGGGAAGAATTTCTGCTTTCTTTGGGGATGTGCCAGGTGATATTCAGCCGAAGATTTTGCAAAGGATGAAAAAGGTTTTGGAAGAGAAGGTCATGTATCCTTATCTGATGCAAAATGGCAAGGCACGCTTAACCCAGGCTCGTGATACTGCAGCTTTAGCTGGCTTAGCTAAAAAAATTTGATTAAGCTTGGCGGCAATATGTGGTGTCTTTTCCCTTGGACTGGAACGTATGCCTTTTTGGCGCTTGAACGGTTGATCAAAATTAAGTGCGGAGAGCAGTTGAATATCCGAGGTTTTAATTCATCTCGTCCATATTTTATGTATTTTGCGATGGATGGGGATGAACAAGACTTTTGGCGCATTCTTAAAGAGGAAGCTGACAAAGACTTTAATCCGCTGGATTTAGTCTATCCTAAAGAAGTTCCAGGAATCGACAAGTATGATAAATATTTGCCAAAAGAGTTATTGCGTAAGGAGTTTGCTTATAGCGTATTGGATATTCAAGAGATGAAACGCTGCGTTAAGCAAATGGCGGATAACTATTTGGTATAATGGGAATATCTTGAAAAGGAAAGAGAAGATCAATGCTTAAAATTAATCAAAATGTGTCTAAGGATGCTCAAACCAGAACTTTGTTAAAAGAATTGCTCAAGGTACACCAAATTCATCAAGCATACAATGTGCGTGATTTGACGGATGCGGACGAGCAAATTTTAGAGAAGGCATTTAATTTAACTCGAGAAATGATGCCTAAGATTTCTACTAAAAAGATTAAGTTTGCAGATAAAAAGTGGGATTCTTTGTTTAACTTTTTGATGGCAGAACAAATTGCATTTGCACGAGTTTTAGCTAGTGGCGATGATAACTTGAATGGTTATGTTCAAGCTAAGAATCAGGCTCAACAAGCTTATGCTTTAGCTGAAACTGCTATTAATAATTTAGAAAATGAAAAATAAAAAAGAGTTTTTCAGGACTTAATTAGTAAATTTTTAAAATCTTGTGCTGCCGAATTGCGATGATCATCAATTACGGCAAAAGTCACTTTTTTAATTGAAGATTTTTCTTTGAAGACGTTGTACCACATTTGGGCAACGTCTTTTGCTTTGAAACCAAAAACGCCGGCTCCCCATGCTCCTAGGATAAGGTGGGCAACGTGCTGACTCTCCGCAATTTGTTTTACGAAGGTCATCCGATTTTGTAAAGTTAGACAAGCATTTCTATACGAAATGCCGGATAGTTTTACTTGAGTGTAATTTGGAGCTGCACAGGAGATGATATCCACCTGTGCATAAATCTTGGGATGTGCAAATAAAATGTTAGGTGAATAAAGAGCGCGATTTTCGTAAAGAGAATGGTTAATATGAGCATTATTCCATTTGTAGTAAGTTTGTTCAAATGGCGCAAGACACTGATAAAGATCAGATTCAAGGCAAAGTGCTTCCTCTTGAGCAACGATGCCGCGCAAGTATCCGCCACCTGCTTCTAGGTAATCCGCGAAGTTAAGTGCAGCTGTTTTTTCAGTTTGCCAATTAGAATGTGAAATGGCAGTAGCAGTATCTGTTGGCGTGAAACATAACTGTGGATAAGCTGAAGATGATGGAACTGAAAAGGTGGGTTGATCATTGTAGATAGTAGTGTTATCGACAGTTTCTTGGATTTGCTGTGCATAAAACTTGGTCATTTGTTCATTGTGAGCTTTGATTTTAGGGATGCTGTACATGTTAGTTGCCTTCTTTTTAGTAAATATTGTATTTTCTAAATATAAGTATGAATTTTTGAAAAAATTTTGCCAACTTTTTGCGTATTAAATAGTGAAGGGGATTTTCTCTTACATTATTAGAAAGTTGGTGTGTAATGAAAGAAACACACAAAATTCAGCCATGGTATGGCTTCTCAGAGGATCAAGTTTTTGGCGAGGTGATGGCTAATTCAGATTTTTGCCGTTATGTTTTGCGGACAGTGACTGGAATTACTGAAATTTCAGAGATTTTTTCACCGGAAAAGCAAAAAGAAATCAAGGATCCGTCGCATAAAACACAGAAAGATGTCCGATTGGATGTTTCTGTTGAAGATCATGAGCATAATCTTTATGATTTGGAGATGCAAGTTAAGGACAAGAAGGATCTAGGTCGGCGCATTCGCTATTATATTTCGAAGTATGATCAGCGTTATACTTTGAATAAAGGCAAGACCTATCGAGATATGAAAAATATAACGATAATTTTCTTTTGTATGTTTGATCCATTTAAGCAAGGCAAAATTCGGTATTCTTTTCATTGGACTGAAGATTCTGATCAAACAATTAAATTGTCTGCGGGAATTGATATCATTATAATAAATGCTAAAGGAAAACCTAACGGTGAAAGCAATGACCTGTTAGGATTAGTTGATTTGATCAATGATCGTCCAGTGCATTTAAACAAATACTTTGACTGGGCACAAAAGAAAATTAAAGAGTTAAATGATGATCCAAAATGGAGGGACAAGATTATGGACTACGAGACAAGACTTTTAGAAGAAAAACAAGAGGGAAAAGAAGAAGCTACAATTACTGGTCTTAAGAAGTTGATCACTGTATTAAAGAATTTAAGCAGTCCTTATGATCAAATCTTGCATCAATTAGAACTTACATATGGTGATCAATTCACTAAAAAGGAATTAGAAGATTTTATTAAACAAGCTTAGTAATAAAAGATGTTGTTTCGCCGATTGTAAAATCAAGTTGAACACTTTATAAAAATAAAAGTCCATCTGGACC
>NZ_PCZF01000054.1:0-10237 GCF_002554115.1 Lactobacillus sp. UMNPBX4 | reverse complement strand
AATCACAACGATTCGACTCTTTTCAATTTGTCAATGTCTTAACTTAATGACATTGATTTTTTTGGAATGAGGTTTTATTATGTTAAACAACGAACTGTCGGCAGAGATGGTGGACCATTTAACCGCTGGAATTTTGAAGAAGTATAATGATAAATTACTTTCTGCGGTGCAGCGATTGTTTCCAGAGCTTGATATCAAAGAAGTGCAATCGCTTGATGACGTGAACGGAAATGCTTTGGGAGAACGAGCAGTGGTTCACGTAATCGCACGGGATGCAAAACGCAGCAAGTATGGTTTGATAATCCAAGTAGGTTCACAACGAGCAGGTGAAAACATTCTTGAAGTGGCTAATGGCTATCAGGAAGAAATTATCTTCGGTAGATTGGATTGCCCTGAAGAAGAATTCAAGGCAGCTTATGTTGTGTTTTTATGCCGTGAAGATCCATTTGGTAAAGGGAAATTTCGTTATGAATATTTTGGCGGCAAGTATGATAAACGAACTGGAAAGACTACACCAGCACCTAATGTAATTTTCTTCAATTTAGATAATGAAGATGAAGAAATTTTTTAGAAAATATAGCTATGTATTTGTTTAAGAAACACAATTAGAACAAAATGAGAATAAATATCGAGCTATCAGATGTATATATCTGGATTTAAATACTTAAATTAAGTCATTAAAAATGTATATATAGTTGAAAATAACACGTAGAAAAGGCTAAAATATAGGGATTTTACGCCTTTTTATTTTTTAGAAAAAATGATGGACAAATCGAAAAGAAGGAATATAATTCTAGTTAAATTAGACAAATGATTAAAAAAGGGTGAGAATATGAATGGACAAATGGACGACCACATGAACAAGCAAGAGCTTAATCATTGGTTACATAGTCGTAAATGGAAGAGAATATTGTTGATCTCAGAATTCGTTTATGTAGTAATTCTGATGTTGACACTAGTTTTTAACTTTTCTGTTTTCATGCATTTAGTAGTATTTCAAGGGATAGCAATTTTCATTTATTTATTAGTCGGTTGGATCTTCGATAAAGGTGATTCAGCTGTCAGCTTTAAAAAGCGTGATACATTATGGGAAACGATCACTAGCATTCGTCTTAATCGTTTATTCTTTATCAGATTTTTCGAAATAGTTACTTTCTGGGTAAACGTAGCAGCAGACATTGCATTTGGACGTAAACTCTGGGACGATATTTTGAATGCACCATTAAAAATCCAACACGCGACGGCGCTTGAGAATGCGTCACTTTACGGCGATTTTGCTTGTGTAATCTTGCTAGCAATAGTCTTTATTGCTATTATTGTTGCAAATAAAAAGACGATGCGTGTTTCTGCGATTTTAGCAATAGTATTTTTACTCGCAGTTTTACCTATCCAGCATGAGATGTTGGTTCCTGTCATTATAGGAATTATTGGTAGTGTTAGTGCAATCGTGCTTTCCTTACAAGCTAAACTGTAAAAATTTAAAATGAATAAAAAATTAACGGACTAGTTCAAGCTAGTCCGTTTTTGTTATGATATAGGTTGCTAGTTTAGTATAGTTGAGGTTTAAGAAGAATGGTTACACAAAAACAACGTCGTCTTTGGGCATTCTTGGCTGCCCTAGCCTGTGTTATGTGGGGAATCTCAGGTTTATTTGCCAAGAGCTTATTTAATACGAGTCCGTCCATCACGCCAATGTGGCTTTCACAAATCAGAATGGTCACATCTGGTATTATCTTGTTGATCGTAGCTGGATTCTTAAAGCAAAAGCCAATCGCTACGATGAAGAATAAACATGATGCTTGGGTAATTATTGCTTACGGTATTTTTGGTTTATTACCCGTGCAATTATTTTACTTTATCGTTGTGCAACAATCTAACGCTTCAATTGCCACAATTTTACAGTTCATCGGTCCATTTTTCGTAATGGCATATTTAGCCTTTACGCATAAACAAGTAATGCGCCGGATTGATGTGATTGCAGCGATCTGTGCCTTTATTGGGGTTGTTTTGCTTGCGACACACGGTCGTTTTAATCACTTTGCCATTACGCCAAGCGTTTTATTCTGGGGCTTGCTCTCAGCCGTTGGTGTAGCAACTAATACCTTGATTCCGATCGGCGTTTTAAAACGCGTTTCAAGCTTAGTCGTTACAGGTTGGGGCCTTTTATCTGCGGGAATCTGCTTGATAATCGTTCACCCACAGATGCCACATATTCCTAATACACCACACGTTTGGCTTGATGTGGCTACCGTTATTGTGATTGGTACTTTGATTCCATTCCAGTTGATGACTAATTCATTGCGTTTCATCAAGGCATCTACTGCAAGTTTGCTTGATGCATTTGAACCATTCTCTGCAACGGTAGGTTCAGTTTTATGCTTTGGCTTGGTTATGGCACCAATGGACTGGATCGGTTCAATCTTAGTTGTTTTAGCTGCAATGGCTTTGAATATTTCTCCAAGAAAGAAAAAGGGAAAATTGAATAATGATTGATCCAAAAACACGTAGACTGTGGACTTTTCTGGCAGCCTTAGCCGCTGTCATGTGGGGAATCTCCGGTCTTTTTGCTAAAGGTTTATTCAATATTAGTGCTAAAATAACGCCGATGTGGTTGACCCAAATTCGGTTGATTATTTCAGGAATCGTACTTCTGCTTTTGGCAGGAGCTTTAAAGCAAAAGCCACTTGCTACATTAAAGAATAAGCATGATGCGTTAGTAATTTTCGCTTACGGAATCTTCGGATTATTGCCCGTGCAATTATTTTATTTCATGTGTATTCAGGTAGCTAACGCTTCGATCGCTACTATCTTACAATTCATCGGCCCATTTTTCGTATTAGGATATTTGGCTTTTACTCATAAGCAAGTCATGCGTAGGTTGGATATCTTGGCTGCGATTGCGGCTTTCATCGGTGTCTTTTTGCTGTCAACGCACGGACAATTTGATCATTTGGCCATTACGCCGGTCGCATTATTCTGGGGTCTGCTTTCAGCAGTAGGTGAAGCAACATATACTCTGATTCCAGTTAATATTGTTAAAAGAGTATCCAGCATGGTGGTGACTGGCTGGGGGATGCTGTTTGCAGGAATCAGTTTGGTGATTATCCATCCGCAATTCCAAGCTATTCCTAATAAGCCAGCTGTTTGGTTATATACCAGTGCCGTAATTATCATTGGAACGATTATCCCATTTCAGATTATGGCTAACGCCTTGCGTTACGTTATTCCATCCACAGCCAGCTTGCTTGATGCATTTGAACCGTTCTCCGCAACGGTAGGCTCAGTTCTCTGTTTTGGTTTAGTTATGATGCCAATGGACTGGGTAGGTTCAATTCTGGTTGTGCTAGCAGCTATGGCTTTGAACTTAACACCAAAACAGCCAAAGAAACATAAAGTACATGAATAAAAAAGAGAGGTTTTAATCGACCTCTCTTTTTTTGAAATAGATTAAATTAGTTAAACAGACAAGTAATGTAATAATGCCATAGACAATGAAGATGCTGGTGATTAAGGCAAGAGAAGAAAATTCGATCCAAAAGAAGACGGAGATCGAAATTAAGATGGCTGCTAGGATAATAGTTACAATATTTAGTCTTTTAAATTGTAAAGTAATTCCTGAAGCGAAGGTGCAGGCGGTTGCGATAGATAGGCAGGCTAGGTTGATCATTGATGGAGCGTAAGATGATAGATCACGAAATTCTGAAACTAGTGAAAGGCCCAGAATTAAGGCTATCAGTATTAAAAAATGTCGTGCATAACTGTCTATTTTCTCCATATTGTTTGTTCAACTCCTGTAATCAATGTTAATAGCATATAGAAAAGTGAAAAATTTTTCAAGTTGAGAAAAGAAACATAAGCTCTTTCTTATCAAAATTACAAAATAAGACATTTTCTGTAGTTTTGCTTAATTAGATAGTATTACTTTTAAAACATAGTTGTAATATTTCTCAGGTAATATATAAAGCGTCGAAAGATAAAAAGTAATTAAGGAGAAATGTCAATTGAGTTTTAGACGTAATTTAGTTAAGTTTGCCGCAGTTTTATCAGTATTTTTCACAGGAATTTCTTTTATTAATGTTCCTAACCAAACACAAACTGTGCACGCAGCAGAGCAAAGCACTACAGAAAAACGTGAAGCAGTTGCTGGTCTTGCTAAAAAGCAAGTAGGTAAGCGTTACGTTTACGGCGCTACTGGCCCTTCAGCCTTTGACTGCTCTGGCTTAGCTCAATACGTTTATAAAAAAGCCGCTAAAAAGACATTACCAAGGACTACTTATGGTCAAGTTACTAAGGGTAAAAAGGTTTCGTTAAGCCATCTTAAAAAAGGTGACTTATTATTCTGGGGTTCTGCCTCAGCCCCTTACCACGTTGGTATTTATGTTGGTAATGGACAATATGTGCATGCTGCAACTCCTAGTCAAGGGGTGAGAAAGCAGGCTATCAGTGCCTACTTTTATCCCTCAGCTGCTAAACGTGTTTTAAATTAATTTGATAATGAAAAAGCCCAGTCAGAAATTCTGACTGGGTCATTTTTTATTCTGTGACTTTTTTGGCTTCACTAACACGTTCTTGATGCCAAGCGATAATCATTTTCATGATGGCATTAGCAACATTAGTATTTTTAAGTAGTGGGCCATGTGAGTATGAACCGATGAAGTTACGGTAGCGCAGGCCTTCAACGTGGTCTTGTGGGTTGTTGCCGTAGCCTTCGATCATGTCGCCGAGGGGATGCAACTTGTCTTTGTTGTCGAAGTAAGTTTGACCAGAGTGGTTTTCAAAAGCCTTAACCTCACCCCATTCGGTCATGTAACGGGTGTCACCGATCATTCGCTTGTCGCTCTTGAAGACTGTGTGTAGTGGCAAAATATCCAAACCTGGAATAGTTACGCCATAATTAGTCTTGTAGTAACTACCCATTAGTTGGTAACCACCACAAATGCAAAGCATCGGCTTGTCATCGTTGATGTATTTTCTCAATGTTTCTTTGTGACGTGGCAAGTCTTTAGCGACAACAGTTTGTTCAAAGTCCTGGCCGCCGCCGAAGAAAACGAAATCGTAGTCAAAGGCGTTGAATTCGTCACCAAGTGAAATATTATCAACTTGAGTGTCGTAGCCTTCACGCTTTAGTAAAAAGCTCAAGATTTTAACATCGCCTGAGTCACCGTAAGTATTCATTAAATCTTCGTAGAGATATGCAATTTTAATTAATTTATCGCTCATTTTATTGTCCCTTAGTTCGTTTAATTTCTTCTGTCTAGTATAGCTTAATAGCTAGAATGGGGCAAAGGATTAATATTTGAATACTGTACTTGATGAAGCTAGTATGACATCAATAATGTGTACAGTATCGTTTTCGATAAAGTAGAATATAGCATATTTTTTTGAAATTAACTCGTCGGTATTTTCTTGAAGGAGTTTTTCTATATCTTTCTGGAAAATAATTTAACGCTTGCATAGTTTGCTCAAGATCTTCTACATAATTTTGAGCAGTTTTTGGAGATTGAGATAATTGCAAGATAGAGCTATATATCTCTTTAAGTTCTACAGATACGTTAGGAGTTGATTTGACAGTATATTCTTGCATGAAATTTAAATTCCTAATTCTTTATTCAGTTCGCTAAAAGTTTTACTAATTTCGACACTTTTATCATCTCTTGCATCTTGGGCATGCTTAGCCAACCTTGCTTCAAGCTCCTCTTTAGTCATCTTATTCATATTCATCCAGTCAGGAGTAAGTTCGGCTAATTTATCTTCCCAGTTGGATTTAACGACTTCATACTGAGCAGTGGCCTCGGCGACCATCATAGCGGTGTCGTGGTCGTTTTTGTTTTTTCTTTTCTTTGAGGACAAATCAAAAGGAATTCCTCCAGTCAATGCAATTTGTCGTAAGTACATGTCAATTGCAACTGACATCGGGATGCCAAGTTTGTTTAATACTTTTTCTGCGTTTTGTTTAGTTTCTTGGTTAACACGGACATTGATTGCAGCTTTTTCAGTCATAATTGCACCTCTGTGTAGTAAAAATGTAGTTATTAGATAGTTGATGACTACATATTATCAGATACAGGCAGGAAAGTGAAATAAAATCAATCTTTTTAGTATTGACATAGGAGTAATAAAAATATAGAATTTGTCTAATTTTATATTCATCATATTTTAATATCTTGGATTGCTGTTCAGAATTAGGTGACGCTATGCATATGATTTTTAGCAAAATTGATAAAAAGTATAAAGTTGAATATTGGCTTCTATTAGGAATGAATATTATCAGTACTGGCATTTTAACTTTTAATGTTTATTTGGAAGGAATGCTGCTAAATTCTTTAGTGTATAAGGCTGATAGAGATTCATTTATACGCAGCATTATATTAATAATCACCCTAAGTCTTATAAGACTTTTGTTGTCATATTTCATGAATAAAATTCAAATTCTAGAATTCAGAAAAATAAATATAGAAGTTAACGATGCAATAATAAAGGAATTGTATTCAAAGGATACACTGAAAGTCACAAAAATGAATTCAGTTCGAATGGCAGACAGAATTACTGAGGACACTACTGAAGTGTTGACTTTTTTCTTCCAAACTGTAAATCAAATAATTTCAATCGTGCTTTCCTCAGTCTTGATTTTTACGTATTTATTTACAGCTGGCTCTAGTTTTTTGTTACTGATAGTGATCCTGTTGCCTGCATATAGTGTCATATATTTATTTTTACGGCCTAAGATTTTCAAAGTTAGTTTGAAGTTGAAAGAAGCCTATAATGAATACTTTTCAGGCTTTACCGAATGGTTAAGTAGATACATTGAAATAAAGGGTAATCAAAGAGAGAAAATAGAAAATGAAAGATGGAGTAATACAAAAAGAACGCTTTTAGACGTTGCTAAGCGGGATTTTCTTCTCAATTTAAATATGTCTAATAGCGAGATTGTTTTACAACTTATTTTTCAGTTAGTATTGTTTATTAATGGCGGTTTATCAGTAATTTCCGGCAAGATGACAATTGGTTCTTTTTCAATCATTTTTCAATATTTTGACCAACTTTTGGGAGAAGTAGATGAAGCTTTTTCTATTTTGTTTAACTTTGAATCATTCAGGGTAGCCCGGCTGAGAATCAACAATTTACTATCCATGAAAGATGAGCAAGATGGTGAAAAAGCAGTTTCCAAAATAAATTCGATTCAGGTACAGGATTTTAATATTTATTTAGATGGAAAAACACCATTGTTTACTAGAAAAATTTCTGCTACTTTTGTTGCTCCTGGATTTTATGTTGTAAGGGGTAGAAATGGAATCGGAAAATCAACTTTTCTTAGAACAATAATAGGATTATATACACCAAAAAAAGAAGGAAAAATCACCATAAATGGTGTAAATGCTGATTTGATTAATAAAAGAAAACTGAGAGAATCGAATATAAGTTGTCTATTTCAAGATACACCGCTTCCTAATTGTTCTGTAAGAGACTATTTAGGATCATATCCTAATAAAAGTCAGATTGATAAAAATGAGTATTTTGCAAAAGTCTTTAATTCATCACAATTTAAAATTGAGAAAGTTTTAGATAGAGAGATGAGTGAACTATCAACAGGCGAAATACAATTAGTGAAATTATATTCTGCTATTTTGAAAACTAATGCACAATGCTTTTTACTAGATGAGCCATTGGCGAATATCTATCCTGAACTACAAAATGATTTGTTAAAGTTATTGCAGGAAATAGCGCAGACTAATTTGGTTATTATCATAAGTCACGATTTGCAAGTGAATGAAAATGCTAAAAACATGAGAATAGAGTAACTATTATTCGTGTATTCGTGCTATAATTACCTTAATTTTTACAGAAAGCGAGGACTAAAATGCGCGACATTTTAGGTTTAAGTTTGAGAATGAATTATTTCCTTTCATTCGTCAAACGCTACTTAAGGCTTAACCCAGATTTTTAGCTGAAAGTCTGGGATTTTAAACTACAACTGAATAGTAATTTTCCCTGGCTTTCAGCGACATTAGCAGTGTTGTGAAAAGGAATGGGAAAATGTTTAACTTAATCGAAAAAGAAAATGTCAATGTCAGACGATTATTAGCTGGACGAGTGTTAACTAACATCGCAGATTCACTATTTTACATGGCAATTTTGTGGTTCTTTAAGGTGCGCTTTAATTCACCAGTGATTTTGTCCCTGATTTTCATTGCGGACTCATCAATTGATATGCTGTCGTTTACTTTGGGTCCACTAATTGATCGCATCTATATCAAAAAGATGCTTAAGACTGTTACGATAGTGCAAATAGCAACTAGCGTAATCACGGCGCTATTGTTTCAAGTTGAGTTTTGGCGCGACTTAGTGATTTGGCTTTTATTAGTGGTATATATTATTTCCACGATTGGCTCGACTTTGATTTATCCTGCAGAAGAAAAAATTTTACCAGTCATTGTTTCGAAAGCGAAACTAACAAAAGTAAACGGCGTTTTTCAGATGACTTATAAAACACTCGATTTATTCTTAAATGCGGCGCAACATTATTGATTACTTGGGTGTCACTTGATTTCACGGTGATTATTTCTGCAGTATTTTTTGCAGGAGCGTTAGCTTTTTATGCTAAGTTGATATTACCCAGGAAATTATTATTGCCTGATTCTGCGAACGAATATTTTGCGGAAAATTATTGGCAAAATTTGCTTAAGGGCTGGCATACTTTGAAAGATGAAGGCAAGATAGCACGGTTGATTATGCCTTTTGCAGTGACTAATCTTTTTTACGGTATTTCGTCTGTGGGATTGCCATATTTTGCAACGGAGCATTTGACTAAATCAGCGATTGGCTATGGTAGTTTAGAACTAGCTTCATCAATAGGTGGGCTAGTTGGAAGTGTATTGGTACAGCGACTAACTTTTGATAAAAACAAGATAGAAAGATTGGTCGTTGTATGTCTTGTATTATCGGGCTTGGCGATTGTGCTTGAGCCAGCTGTGCCCAAAGGGATGCCAATTTTGCTGTTAATTCTGTTTTTCACGTCCGAATTATGGATTGTGATGATGAATATTAACTTTGAGGTATTGGTCCAAGAGAGTTTTAGTCCGCATGTTTTAGGTCGAGTAGAGACGATCAATGATTCGATTCTGTCATCGATGATTCCGATTGGCTCATTTTTAGGCGGGCTGATTGTAGCGCGTTTTGGTGCAGATTGGGCGATTGCACTTGAGGGAGTTGCTCAAATTTTGACAGCAGGATATTATTTTGTGATTGAGAAAAAGAAGTAAATAAATAGCAGTGGTCGACTAGATCATTGCTTTTTTTGTAAAGAAGAGCGGTCAAATGATCACCACAATGTGTCTCTAATTGAACTGTCCCATGGTTAATCATTTTTTCAACCATTTACGATTATTGCTTTTGGTAGTAATATAAGTAAAAATATAGTACAATAAGTTGTACAATATAAGGAGGGATTAGTCTATGGATGCGGTTAATTACAGTAATTTTCGTAAAAATTTAAAGCATTATTTTAAGCAAGTCAATGATGATAGTGAACCTTTGATCGTAACTAATAAAGAACCAGAGGATAATGTGGTTGTATTAGGTAAAGAAGATTATGATGCCTTGGTTGAGACATTAGAAATTCAATCTAATCAATACCTAATGGACAAGATTGAAAGAGGGCGTAAACAAGTTAGTGAAGGCACGATAAAGCAACATGAACTAATTGATCCTGAGCAGGTAACAAAATCATGATCGTAGCATGGACGGATGATGGTTGGAACGACTATGTGTATTGGTATGACGATGGTGATTATAAAAAGGTATCAAGAATAAACGATCTTGTGAAAGATATGAAAAGACATCCATTTACAGGTATTGGTAAGCCTGAGCCCTTAAAGAGAAATCTATCAGGGTTATGGTCAAGACGAATCGATTCGAAAAATCGGATCGTCTATGATTGTCATAAATCAATGATAACTATATATTCATGTAAGGATCACTATTGATAATTGGAGTTTTGCAGCAATGATTAATTTCATTGCTGCTTTTTTCATTGACTAAAAAATATAAAGTGCTATTTTTATTAAAATTGGACAGGGGGATTGCTATGAAAATTGGAGTTTCAACAAGTTTAAAAATATATGTGTAATTGTGTTTCTTAAGTATTATAAAGTGTGTTATAATCTCGCTACAAGGTGGTGAGATTTTTTTATGTCTAGAATTATGTATTTAAAAGAAGCTGCTGCCTATCTTGGCAAAG
>NZ_PCZF01000053.1:0-10331 GCF_002554115.1 Lactobacillus sp. UMNPBX4 | reverse complement strand
GAGTTGGATTGATCGTCTTTTGGTATCTGAAAGTTAGTTTTTTCCCAGACACTTTTTGTAATTATTCTGTGAAAATGATCGTCTTTTTTCTTTTCCCAGGAAATAGATGCTAAAATAAGTTAAAAATTATCTTTCAGAGGAAAACAACATGGAAAATTTCGTCACATTAAACAATGGAGTAAAAATGCCACGCCTTGGCTTCGGCGTCTATCAAATCGATGATCTCGCACAAACGCAACAAGTCGTCGAAGATGGTCTAGAAATCGGCTATCGTCTGGTTGATACAGCACAAATTTACGGTAATGAACAGGCAGTCGGGGATGCAATCAAGCGTAGCAACGTCCCACGTGAAGACATCTTCATTACTTCAAAAATCTGGGTCAATGATTACGGCTACGACAACACGCTCAAGGCCTTCGATGATTCAATGAAGAAACTGCAACTCGATTACATCGATCTTTATCTGATCCACAAGCCATACAACGATTATTACGGCACCTGGCGCGCACTTGAACGCTTATACAAAGAAGGTCGCATTCGTGCGATCGGCGTCAGCAGCTTTTGGAATGAACGCCTTGCCGATCTGATTACTTTTAATGATGTGAAACCAGCCGTGAACCAGATTGAAACTAACGTCTGGAACCAAGAGTGGAAGTCACAAAAGTACATGGAAAAAGAGGGCGTGCAGCCTGAAGCCTGGGCACCATTTGCGGAAGGAGCCAACCATATCTTTACCAATCCAGTTCTAGAAGAAATTGCTGCAAAGCATCATAAAACTACTGCTCAAGTAATGCTGAGATGGTTCTTGCAAAGAAACTATGTAGTGATTCCAAAGTCAGTTCATAAGAAGAGATTGGCAGAAAACTTCGATGTTTTCGATTTTGAATTAGATGCTGAAGATATGAAGAAGATCAAGACCTTGGATCAAGGTCACAGTATTTTAGAGGATGAAATGGATCCAGAAATTGTTGAGAGTTTTAGATAAAAGACTATAAAAAACAGGAGTCCAAATTTAGGACTCCTGTTTTTTATAGTCAGTTAAATTCTACATTTATTGGTAAATCTTACCGTCTTGTTTTTGCTTATTCTTTTCTTCAAGTGCCTTTTCACTAGCAGCCTTCTTAGGTAATAACCAGTTCAAAAGCATCCCGATAATAGTGGAAAGAGCAACTGAAGTTAATTGGAAGTTACCCAATTGGAGGTAAGCACCACCAATACCGATAACCAAGATAACTGAAGCAATCAACATGTTACGCTTTTCGCCAAAGTCAACCTTATCGTCAACTAAGATCTTCAAACCGTTAGAAGCGATTGTACCAAAGAGTAAGAATGAAATTCCTCCAATTACTGGCATTGGAATTGATTCGATTAACGCAGCAAGCTTACCAACAAAACTGAAGATGATCGCACAAACTGCGGCACCAGCAAGGACCCAAACTGAGTGAACCTTAGTCATGGCTAACACACCGATATTTTCACCGTAAGAAGTGGTAGGAGGACCACCGATGAAACCGGCAATAATTGTGGAAATACCGTCACCCATCATGGTTCTGTGAAGACCAGGGTTCTTGAAGAAGTTACGCTTAGTCAATGAGTTAAGCACCATAATGTGGCCCATGTGTTCAGTCATCGTAACGAAGGCAATTGGTGCCATCGCAAGGATGGCTGCTGGGTACCATTTGAAGTGGTAGCTGATGCCCATTACGTCAAGGGCTGGCACTGAGAACCAGGCAGCTTTTTCAACGCCTGAGAAGTCAACGATGCCCAAGAAACAAGAGAGAACATAGCCACAAATGATTCCAAGCATGATGGAAACCAAACTAGTGAAGCCCTTGAAGCACATTTGGAAGATCAAAGTCATTACCAAAGTGAAGATGGCAACACCGAAGTAAGTTAAGTCATACTTTTGGTGGTTCATCATGGCGTCGTTTGCGGCAGTAGTAGCAAGTGACAAACCAATAACGATAATGATTGGTCCAACCACGATTGGTGGCAAAACCTTGTTAACCCAACCAGAACCAACCTTGGCAATGATCAAAGCCACGATTACGTAAACTAAACCAGAAGCAATCGCACCTTGAGCAACTGCAGGATAGCCGTCAGTCTTCATCAATGCTTGCATAGTCGCAACGAAGGCAAAACTTGAACCTAAGTATGCTGGGATCTTAAAGTGGGTCAAGATCATGTGGACTAAAGTACCGACACCTGATGAAAGCAGGGCGATACTTGGGTTGATTCCGATTAAGATTGGAACCAAAACGGTAGAACCGAACATGGCAAACATATGCTGCAAGGAGAGCAGGATACCTTGACCAAGTTCAGGCTTTTCGTAGACGTCTAAAATCGCGTCCGGGTTTCTAAACTTTTCTTTTTCACTCATTCAAATACTCCTATCAAATACTCCTATTTGTTCATGATATCAATGCCGTCTTTATCATCGACTTCGGTCATTGATACTTTAACTTCCTCATCCATTGCGGTAGGGATGTTCTTACCGATAAAGTCAGGGCGAATTGGCAATTCACGGTGACCACGGTCGGTCAAAACTGCCAAGTTGATCTTAGCTGGACGACCTTGATCCATGATTGCATCAAGCGCAGCTCTAATAGTTCTACCGGTGAACAAAACGTCGTCGACTAAAACAACGTTTTTGTCGGTGATATCAAAGTCGAGTTGTTGACCATGAATCATCTTTTCCTTTTCGCTTTCTGGCAGGTCATCACGATATTGAGAAACATCGATTGCTCCCACAGGAACATCAACATCTTCAAGATTCTTAAGGTTCTTAGCAATTCTTTGCGCTAAGTAAAGACCACGAGTCTTGATTCCGATTAAAACTAAGTTTTCAGTACCTTTGTTGCGTTCGATAATTTCGTAGGTCATTCGCATTAAGGCACGTTTCATACTAATTGCATCAACAATTTCTTTTGCCATATATTTTTCCTTTCTTGGATGACCAAAAGAAAAAGACCACCAAGGACACTGAGTCCAAGATGGTCTTTCTGTTTCTGCTAGCACAAAAAAGACTAGCTCACGCAGATTTCCTTCTTAGCCTCACAGGACTAACTTTAAAGGTCATCACTATATTTTTATTATATTAAACTAGCAAAAGCGGATATTGTCAAGCAGATTCTAAAGAATGTTTTTTTCGATGTAGTTCAAAACGCCTTCTTCATCGTTAGTGTCAGTCACGTGGTTAGCCACTTCAAGAAGGGCTGGAACGACGTTCTTCATTGCGACGCCATCGCCAACTTCTCGTAGCATCTCTAGATCGTTTCCACCGTCACCGAATGCGCACATTTCGCTTAACTTAATGCCTAAAATATCACCCAATTCTTTTAAGCCGTTAGCTTTGTGAATGTCAGGTTGGATGATGTCGATGTCTCCGTGACCGCTGCTTGTAACGCCGCTATATTGGCTCAAGTTGTCCTTGAACAATTGAACAAAATAGTCGGTTTTTTCATCGGGACATTGAACTGCAAATTTTAGGATTTTATCGTGAATGTCACTAAAGCTCTTAATTTTTTCTAAGTGATGATAGTAATGGCTAGACATCTTAAAGTATTTTTCTGGCAAGATATCTAGGCCATAAGCTGCTTGTTCACCACAGACTAAGAAATTAAGATTGGGTACTTGATCTAATAAAAATTTTTCGATGGCTTTAACAGCTTCAGTAGGGTAAGAGTGTACTGTATAAACCTTTTCTGGATTACGGATAAGTGCACCATTTTCAGCTACGTAGTCAATATCATCATAATCGGTGAAAAAATCTTTTAATTGATAATATTGGTTACCACTAGCTACGACAAAATGAATACCTTTTTCATCAAGTTTAGAATGAATCTCCTTGAATCTGACTTCGTTGTATTTACTTTGTGAGTTTAAAAAAGTTCCGTCCATATCGACAGCGATTAATTTAATCATAGAAAATCTCTCCTATAAAAAGTAGGTATTTATATTTTATCATGAAACCGTTTACTATTTTGACAATTATAAAGGTAACTTGCATAATGTTCTAGTTAAAAAGTTTCTAAGTAAAAGGGTGAGATTGAATGAATAAAAAGCAAATTTCGATGGTAACTTGGTCCTTACTTTTGGCTAATATCATGTCAGGACTAGACGCTACCATTATTAATACGGCAATTCCTGCGATCGTTTCTGATCTGCACGGAATTCAATATATGGGCTGGATTGTTGCCTGCTTCTTGCTGGGGATGTCCGTTTCAGTACCAATTTGGAGCAAATTAGGTGAAAGAATGGGCAATAAATTTGCTTTTGAACTTTCACTTATCCTCTTTATTGTTGGTTCTCTACTTGAAGGGATAGCGCCAAATATTTACTTCTTCTTAATTGCCAGAATTTTAATGGGTATCGGTGCCGGCGGTATGGGCTCGCTGCCTTATGTTATTGTCGGTTTTATTTATCCGAATATTAAGAGAAGAACGGTTATTTTAAGCTACATTGCGGCCAGCTTCAGTGCGGCATGTATTGCGGGACCGCTTGTTGGTGGCTGGATTGTTGATGCCCTTTCTTGGCACTGGGTCTTCTACATCAATGTCCCATTAGGACTGATTTCCATTATTTTGAGTTTTGTCTTTTATCGTGATGTGCACAAGGCTAAGGAAAAAGTACACTTTGACAAAATGGGTGCCTTCACTTTGATCGCTGGCTTGTCCTGCTTTTTAGTTGGAATTCAGATGCTGGGTTTAGCTAGTGGTATCATGGTTGTAGCTTTCGTCATTATCGGAATTGCCTTACTTGTTGCCTTTATCTTTGTGGAAAACAAGGCAGATAGTCCTGTTGTACCGTTGAGTGTTTTTATGAATAAAGCGTTGGTGGGCGACTTTATCCTGTTTGCCCTAGCATGGGGTGCTTATATTTCAGTTAACACTTATTTGCCAATGTGGTCGCAGGCCATTTTAGGGACCTCCGCTTTAATCGGTGGGATGACCTTGATCCCTAACTCCATTTTGGATATTGCCGGTTCACAAAGCGCGCCATATTTCTTGCGTCATTTTAGCAATTATCGTTTGCTCATTATCGATTTTACTTTGATCGTCATTACCGTTTTAGGCTTGATCTTGGTGCCAATGAACACGCCGTATCAAATCTTGATGATCATTGCAGCTTTATCTGGTTTAGGTGTAGGTTCGATCTTTGTTATTTTGCAGATCAAGGTGCAGATTGACGCCAGTGAAAAAGATATGGCACCGGCTACGTCACTGAGTTTCTTGATTCGAATTCTTGCTCAAACTGTGATGGCTGCCATTTATGGGGTCATCATGAACTTGGCTTTGGCTCGAGGAATCACCGGTCATCGCGGCATTACGATGACCATGATGAACAAGTTGAGTGATGCGGAATCGGCTAAGAGTTTGCCAACTGCATTATTGCCAATCATGAGAAGAATTTTCCATTCAGGAATTATCGAAATTATGTATGTGGCACTGTTTTTAATGATTTGTGCGTACGTAGTTAACTTTATTTATAACAGACATGAAGCCAAAAAAGCGGCAGAATAAAAAGCTTGAGATTTTTCTCAAGCTTTTTATTTTTACTGTAAATTGCGAATGACGTTGATTCTGAACAAAAGTAGATTGATTAATACGATCACCGTGGTGACGATGAAGACCATGCTATAGTTGAACATCCCTGATACGAATGAACCAAGTAATGGTCCTACGATGTTGCCGATGTACATAGCCGACTGGTTCCATGAAAAGATACGGCCAGTAACGGCGGCAGGTGAGTTTTTGGTTAACATCGTTTGTACTTGTGGGAATAAACAAGCGTCAGAAAAACCAACTAAGAAGCGCAAAATTCCTAATTCAACTGTGTTTCGTACAAAAGCGGTCAGGAAGAAGAAAATTGATGCCGCAATAAAACCAGCCACGATGATTTTGTGAGTACCGATTTTATCACCAAGTGCACCGAAGCGGGAGGCCACTAGGAAAGTAGCAATCCCAGGAAGGGCGGCGATAACACCAGAGATGAAGACAACGTTGTCATGGCCGTTAAGTAATTGGCGGACATATAGTGAAACGATTGGGTTAATGGAGTTATTAGCTGCTTGAATAATTAAAGTGGTTAATAGCAAACCAAAGATCAGATGAGGCGAACGAAGCGACTTAATTACGCCGCTGGCCTTGTCCAATTTTTTCGCGGTAACTGGCTTAAAGTCGTCTTCATGAACGAAGAATAGAACTAAGATTGAGCATAATAAGAGCAAGCCACCAGTGATCATAAAGGTAATGCGGTATGAAAAAATTGATGTTAAAGCACCACCAACAAGTGGTCCCAGCAAGGTACCGGCAGTGGTCGCTGAAGCAATCGTTCCTAGAGCTTGTCCAGAATTTGTCTTCGGCGTTTCGGTGGCAACTAAGGCATTAGAGTTAGAAATAAAGCCGGCAAATACACCTTGCAGCATTCTAAGCAAAAGCAATTGCCAAACATTTTGAACTAACCCCATGCAGGTGATAACGACGGACATCCCGATTCCGGCCCGCAAAATCATTGGTTTACGTCCTTTTTTATCAGCTAATTTGCCCCACCAAGGAGAAACAACCGCTGAAACGATGAACGTACCAGAATAAACGATCCCAGACCAGAAGTTAAGTTGTTGGTGAGAGAAGTTGCCTAACGTGTTAATGTATAACGATAAGAAAGGCATAATTTCTGAAAATGCGATTCCTGCAATGAAGACCGCGATCGATAAGACGAATAGATTTTTCTTCCAAATAGGTTTTTCTTTCACGATGTAAACCCTCCTAATTTTAGTTTAGCAAAAAATAAAGATAAAGAACTATGATAAAATTTGATGTAAGGACTTACAGAAGGAGAAAATTATGGAAAAAGCACAAGAAATCGAAATGCTTAAAAAATTCTCAGATGCTAACGCTACATCTGGTTTTGAAGAAGAATTCGTTAAACTTTTTACTAGCTATGCAGAAAAGACAGCCAATATTGAGACTGACGGGATGCTCAATGTTTATGCATCAAAGAAGGAAAACAAGGGCAACCGTCCTGTAATTCAACTTGATGCCCACTCAGATGCAGTTGGTTTTATCACCCAGGCCGTTCGTCCAAATGGTTTAATCAAGTTTGTTCCACTCGGCGGCTGGGTAAAATACAATATCCCTGCTTTGAAGGTTAAGGTTAGAAACCGCGATGGCGAATACATCCCTGGTGTTGTCGCAACTAAGCCACCACACTTTATGACTGCTGCTGAAAGAAACAACGTGCCTGACGTTGCCGATATGTCAATTGATGTTGGTTCAAGCAGCCGTGAAGAAACAATTAAGGACTACAAAATCGACACAGGTTGTCCAATCTTTGTTGATGTAAAATGCGAATACCACGAAAAATCTGGGTTGTTCTTTGGTAAAGACTTCGACGACCGTTTTGGTGCCGGTGCGATGATTGACGTTTTGGACAACTTGAAGGGTGAAGAAACTAACTTTGATGTTGTTGCCGCTTTGTCTAGCCAAGAAGAAGTAGGTCTTCGCGGAGCTTACGTAACTGCTAGAAAAGTTAAGCCAGATCTATGTATTGTACTTGAAAGCTGTCCAGCAGATGACACCTTCACTCCTGATTGGCTTTCACAAACCGGTTTAAAGCGTGGACCAATGCTTCGTGATATGGATACTACATTCTTGCCAAATCCTAAGTTTCAACAGTATGCTTGCGACTTGGCTGACAAGATCAACATTCCATACACTCGTTCAGTTAGAACTGGTGGTGGCCAAGACGGTGCCGCAATTTACTACGAAAATGGTGCTCCAACAATTGTCATCGGTATTCCAGTGCGTTACGAGCACTCCCCATATTGCTTCAGCAGTTACAAAGACTTTAAGGCATCCGTTGATTTAGCTACTGCAATTATTCGTGATATTACCCAGGAAAAATTGGATAGCTTCAAGAAATTTTAATTAAAAGTAAAAAAAGCAGATTCGTACTTCATTTGGATCTGCTTTTTTTGATATACTGATACATAATTTTAACTTTTTTAAATTAATAATAGTGAGGTATAACGATTGATTACAGTATCCGACTTAAGTCTTAAATTTGGCGGCCGTACACTTTATGAAGATGTTAACTTAAAATTTACCCCAGGTAATTGTTACGGTGTGATTGGTGCAAATGGCGCTGGTAAATCTACTTTTCTTAAATTGCTAGAAGGTAAGCTTGAACCAACGACAGGCTCAATCAGCATTGATCCGAATGAAAGAATGTCTAGTCTTAACCAGGATCACTTTGCTTTTGAAGATTTCACCGTTATGGATACGGTTATTCAAGGGCACAAAGAACTTTATCAAGTAATGAAGGAAAAAGATGCGCTTTATGCTAAGCCTGATTTTGGTGATGAAGATGGTGTTAAGGCGGCAGAACTTGAAAGTAAGTTTGCAGAGCTTGATGGCTGGAATGCTGAAGCTGATGCTTCTAAATTGTTACAGTCATTAGATATTCCTGAAAGTGAACACCAGATGTTAATGAAGGAATTGCCTGAATCAGAAAAGGTTAAGGTGCTTTTAGCTCAAGCTTTATTTGGTAATCCAGATATTCTTTTACTTGACGAACCAACTAACGGTCTTGATGTTCACACAGTGGAATGGCTAGAAAACTTTTTGGCTGATTATCCAAATATTGTGATCGTAGTTTCACACGACCGTCACTTTTTAAATCAGGTATGTACTGAAATGTGTGATGTTGATCGTGGCAAGATTCAACTTTATGTTGGTAACTATGATTTCTGGTATGAATCAAGTAAGTTGGCTAATGAATTAGCAGCTAATCAGAATGCCAAAAAAGAAGAAAAGATTAAGCAGCTGCAAGAATTTATTGCCCGCTTCTCAGCTAATGCGTCTAAGTCACGTCAAGCCACTTCTCGTAAGAAGCAACTTGATAAAATTACTTTGGATGATATTAAACCATCATCAAGAAAGTATCCATTTGTTAAATTTGAAATGCATCGTGATCTTGGAAATGATTTGGTTAAGGTAGAAAACGTTTCATACTCAGTTGATGGTGAAAAGATCTTAGATAATGTTTCATTTATAGTTCGTCCCGGTGACAAGGTTGCATTTTTATCACGTAACGCTTTAGCAACAACCGCTTTGCTTGATATTATTGCTGGCAAAATTAAGCCAGATACAGGCACTGTTACCTGGGGTCAGACTACAGCCTTTAACTACATGTCTCGTGATTTAAATGCAAACTTTAATAACGATGATTTAACTATCTTAGATTGGTTAAGACAATATGCGACTAAGGAACAAGATGATAATACATTCCTTCGTGGTTTCTTAGGAAGAATGCTTTTCAGTGGGGAAGAAATTGAGAAGAAAATTAAAGTATTATCTGGTGGTGAAAAAGTTCGCTGTCAATTGTCTAGAATGATGCTTGAGCCGGCTAACGTATTAATTATGGATGATCCAACTAATCACCTTGATTTGGAATCAATTACTGCTTTGAACGACGCTTTGGTAGCATATCCTGGTTCAATATTATTTACTTCTCACGATCACGAATTTATTCAAACAATTGCCAATCATATCATCGAAGTTGGCCCTAAAGGAATCGTCAGCAGACAAGATACTACTTATGATGAATTCTTGGATAAAGACAGTATTCAGGAACAAGTTAAAAGAATATATTAAAATTAAGAGGATTCAGATGAAAAGAATCCTTTTTTGTGTTAAAAATACAAGTAGAAAAGTAAAATAAAATTAAAAAAGTTAGCTTTATAAGAGTTGTTCTTTATTTATTATATTAATATAAGAAAAATATTATATTGGAAATAGGGAAAGTTGTTAATGAAAGAGCAGATTATTTTTGAAGATTTTATTCAAGATCGTGAAGTAAGAATGTATGATAAGCATTTTTCTGATATGGATAATAAGGTGGAATACGATGTTTACGTTCAAGTTTTTACGATAGATAACTTACCATTTTCTTCTGTCACAGGTAAGTTGGAAAATATACCTTTTAATTATGATCATGCAAGTACAAAAGAAGTTGTAGTAAATAATGTAATAGGTGATTTTTTTAATCCTGTTACTAAAAAGTATGAGGTGTCGGATCATACCTTTGTTGTGGGACATATCAAGAATAGTAATCTTGATCGAGATGCCGCAATCGAACAAATGCAGCGAGCTGCTATGAACATAATTAATGAGTTGAATAAGCGTCAAATACCTCCTCATATGGTTATGCCACACCTTTTAACAGATGTAGAAAAGGCTAAACGAGTAGTAACAGATGATAATATTAAAATGTCCGTAAATTGCAATAATAAATTGAACACTTACGCTGTTTGATAGATTTTATCTAAT
>NZ_PCZF01000052.1:0-10683 GCF_002554115.1 Lactobacillus sp. UMNPBX4 | reverse complement strand
GGAAATCATCGTTCTTTTTTCATGTCTTAGGAATTAGTTTTTTCCCAGACACTTTTTGCATACCAATCTAAACTTTATTAATAAATACTATTTATTTTATTTAAAAATCAACTTATTTTCTTTAATCCACTGATCTTTATTAGCGATTCGGTAATAAACTTCACCTTTAATAACCTTTTTACGATCAAATCTATAATTATGACCAGCAATTACATACTTATTTATATGCTTACCATTAGAGTTTGAAACATGAACTTTACGATTCTTACGACCTGCAATAGTAGCATGCATGTTAATTTGGATTGTGAATTTTTCAACGTTTCCAACTTTTACAAATCTATTTTTACCAATACGATAAAATCTTCCGCCCTTAATTCTATATACTTTAGCATTATCTAACACTTTAATTAAACTACGCTTTTTATTCCAATTTTCTATGAGAATGAATAACAAACCATAAAAGATTAACATGATTGAAATCACAATGGGGGTTTGGAGGTAAGCATCCAAATAATCATCAAATAGAATCCCCATAATAGCTGACGGTACACAAGCTACCGCAACCTTGAACCACAACGAGAAAGTATCCTTTTTAACAATTGACTGTGCTTTGTTCTTAAATTGAAAGGGAAACATCTTGTTCCAAAACATTACAACCACTGCGAGTATAGCTCCAAGTTGAATAACAACAAAAAACATTTCTTTAAATGCTTCGCTCATATTAAGTGTGATAAATTCGTCCACAAGAATCATATGTCCTGTGCTGCTGATAGGTAGCCACTCAGTAATACCCTCAACAATTCCAAGAAAAATAACTTTTAAAATTTCCCTGAATTGTCAAATTAAGTGCAACAGTTAGGCTATGAAGAAATGTATTGCTTGAAGAGTTCTTCTGCTGTCTGATATTGGAGGATTCGGCGATGTTTGTGGTTAATGGCATTGGTTGCCTGTTCAACATAAGCCTTTGTTTTGTCTTTCATACTCTTGCCCTTAGGGAAGAATTGACGCAAAAGACCATTGCAGTTCTCATTGGTGCCCCTTTCCCATGGAGAATATGGGTGGGCGAAGTAGATCTGGCAGCCTTTGATCTTGGTCATATCCGCAAACTCAGAGCCATTGTCAAACGTGATCGATTTAAACCAGGCAGGATGTCTGTCAATCTCATTTTGAAGCAGCCTTTGGCATGTGCTTGCCCGATAGTCAGGAATCTTGATAACTACTTCAAAGCGTGTGGTTCTTTCGGTCAAAGTCATTAAAGCAGGCTGATTCTTGCGTCTGACGCCTTTAACCAGATCTCCTTCCCAGTGCAGCGGCGTTTTTCTGTCTTCAATCTCTTTAGGACGCTGTTCAATGGAATTGCCAAGATTCTTCTTGTGCAAAGCATGACCGCCATGGCCGTGATGACGCTTGTTCCTGCGTCTTTTGAGCTTCATAGGCAGATCAATATTGCTTATGTCCAGCAAGCCCTGATCAATATAGCGATAGACGGTTGGTGTGCTGGGACAAGGGTAGCCTGGCATGGTCCTTTTGAATTCACCAACGAACTCATCGATGCTGGTGGCATCAAATTTAGCTTTAAAGCGTCTAGAGAGCATTCTCAAAAAGACAGCATAATGCTTCAATGGATTGCGCTGATAGCAGTTTTGGCGACGCTTCTCATAATAAATCTGTGCAGTATCAGCGTAATAGTGCTCATACAATAAATAGCTGCTGTCTCTTTGCAGGACGCTTCCGCGTTTGATTTCGCGACTGATTGTCGACTTATGGCAGCCAACTTCTTGAGCGATAACAGTACGGGAAGTTATGCCGGAATCCAGCATTGCTTGAATTTGTCCACGTTGTACGCTGGTTAATTGATGATAGTGCTTAGAAATGCTAGAATTTGAATTGGTCATGAAGATCTTCCTTTCTTGATTTTTCGTCACTTCAAGTTTAGGTCTTCATGGCCTTTTTGTTTAACACTTAGTGTTGCACTTCAATTTTAAATCCGGGCTTTTAAAATTTCTATAAAATCAAGTACCATTATTTCAAATCCTCCTTTTTAAAATGATGAAAGGTCATAAGAAAACCAACTGCTGATACAAGAATAATAAT
Organism: Lactobacillus sp. UMNPBX4; assembly: GCF_002554115.1. Classification (NCBI taxonomy): domain Bacteria; kingdom Bacillati; phylum Bacillota; class Bacilli; order Lactobacillales; family Lactobacillaceae; genus Lactobacillus; species Lactobacillus sp. UMNPBX4. The sequence continues at coordinate 8,589 of NZ_PCZF01000052.1, read as the reverse complement.
AGATACAGACAGCAGTGTAGGATAGCCGGTACTCTGAAGTTTACCCTGCACCAAGAAATAGGTGGCTGTCCACGGATACAACGCTCCCCATTCTTGATTTGAAAGTGCGGCACTTCCCATGACAATCACGGCAGAGCCAATCATCGGGGCGACAAATCCTTTTGTTTTCATAGCAACAAACACAAAAGGAGAAACTGTTAAAAACATCAGGATACTGCCAAACAAAAACTTGGGGAGCCATACTATTGCCACTAGTAAGCTATATCCCTCCAATGTAAAGACAGCGTCATATAGCCCACAAACGATAAATATACCTGCCCATGTTACAAGGGTTAGCATAACAATCCAAAGAAGCAGGGTGCAAAATTTTCCAATTAATAGTTTTGTCCTTGAAATGGGTATGGGCAATATGGTTTTGAGGGTGCTTTCTGTGTACTCTCTGCTAAACAAGTAAGCTGCAATTGCCACATATATCATAATGTTTACCAGCAGCATGATATACAGTACACTGTCGCTGTATATGTCAGACAAGGTAAAGATAATCTCCGGCTTATCAAAATGTGTTTGCAAGGCTTCTATTAACATCAAAAGTGGGGTAGATAATACCCCTGCCACACTAATTAGCACCATTTTTGAACGCTTTAGTTTTAATAATTCACAAGAAATAAGATTAAGCAATACCGCCACCTCCAATCAGTTTAGAAAAGTAGTCCTCTAAGTTTTCCTCACTATCATTTATCCTTGTCACGAGCAGTCCATTTCGTGCAAATTCTCGATTGATTTCTCCAACACTTTGGCTAAAGTCATAAATTCTCACCGTACCGTCCTGCACTGTAAAATCCGTCATGTGGTAGTGGTTTTCTAAAATCTTTCCGGCTATCTCACTGTCAGATAAATCAAATTGAATGTATTTTCGATTCCTTTTGTGAAGCTCGGATATATTCACTTCCTCTACTAAATGCCCCTCGTGCATAACGCCGATAATATCTGCTATCTGTTCAATCTCGCTTAAAACATGGCTTGAGATAAAAATGGTAATGCCATGATTGTGACTAAGTTCAGATAAAAATGAGCGTATTTCAACTATTCCAATGGGGTCAAGTCCGTTAATCGGTTCGTCAAGTATTAAAAGCTCCGGCTCGTGCATAATGGCGGCGGCAATACCAAGCCGTTGCTTCATTCCGAGGGAATAATCGGAAAAGACTTTTCTTTTCTCCTTATGCAGCCCCACAACTTCAAGAGCTTTTTCTACTCCACTTTTAGATACTCCCCCTCGCAGTTTAGCGAGAATTTGCAAATTCTCATACCCTGTTAAATTACTGTAAAATCCCGGTGTTTCGATAATAGAGCCTACTTTGCTATAAAGGGTATGGATATTTTCCTTATAGTTTGTGCCAAACAAGCGTACCGTTCCCTCCGTTGGGAAAGCAAGCTGCAACATCATTTTCATTGCTGTGGTTTTGCCTGCTCCGTTTCTGCCGAGCAAACCATAAATTTTGCCCTTTGGCACATGAAGATTTACCTTATCGACAACGGTGGCTGTTCCGTATCGCTTCGTAAGATTTTCTGTTTCAATGATATAATCCATATTTGATTCTCCTTTCCGTGGGTTGCTGTTCTTGTTTTCGCTGACCACAATCTTATTATCCACGAGTATTGCATAGAAGCCAAGAAATCTACCGTCACAATGCCGACACAATAGATGTCAGCACGAAAAAAGCTCCGACACTTATCGTGTCAGAGCCTATTTTAAAGGGTTTATGGCATTTTACTTTGTTTGGGTTTGCTTTATCCAGACAAATATTTTAGCAACAAATAGCAGAAACATAAGGGCGGTTACATAGGGTTGTCTTGCCGCAGCGAAGAAGCAGATAAAAAGCGTACTCAGCACGAGAGAGCATTTTGTGATTATGTTGCTCCATGATTCCTTTTCAAAACAAACACACATCAGTTTCGCTATCCCAAGTGCAATCAAAACAATAAAAACAATCCAATAGATTGCAAGATATATTGGGGTAGTGTCTGTAAATGAAAGTAGATTGACAGAATAAATATATCCGTCAACAAGGTTACCATACAACGGCAAAAGTATAAAAGTAACCGCCATCATATCTAATATTCCATAAATGAAACTGTAAATTTTTTTCAAGTTGGAACGATTTTCAGTTTCGGCAAGTGTAATCAGTTCTTCGCCCGATAGCAGTTCATCTATGGTCACAGAAAAGAATTTAGAAATACACTTGAGCGACTCAATGTTAGGGTAACCCTTGCCGCTTTCCCATTTTGAAATGGCTGTTCTTGATACATATAATTGCTCCGCAAGTTGTTCCTGCGTTAAGTTCTTTCCAGTCCTAAGCTGTTGTAGCTTTTCATTAAATTCCATGATTCTCCTCCTGTTTGTTCCTTGTTTTCATACGTCCATCAACGGGTTTTTCTGCATCTTTTGGTATCATCCATGCACGACCAAATTTTTCAGTTCCGTCAATGCGATTTTCCTCACATAATTTTTGTATCCGTCTTTCCGATATGCCCCATTTTTCAGAAGCGGCTTTCACAGAAATGTAATTCATAATATCAACTTCCTTTCGCAAAGAGTATATAATTATTACATACGGAATGACGAATAATAGCAAGTTTCTCTCCACTAATACGAAATTATACACTACTAAACATAAAATCATACTTCGTTCAAATATCATCACCCGAAATGTACAATGATATAGGATGATATTAAAATGTACCAAGATGAAAGAAAACTTGATTTTAAGCCGTTAGGTATAGCGATAAAAAAAGCTCGGGAAGCAAAAGGGTGGACACAGGAATATCTTGCCCAACTGGTAGACCTTACGCCACGCTCTATTATGTATATAGAGAACAGGGGGCAGCACCCAAGGCTTAACAAATTTTATCTCATTACTACCTTGCTTGACATCTCTGTAGACCAGTTCTTTTTTCCATGCAATGAAGATGGCGACAACAATCGCCGCAAACAAGTTGATGTACTGTTGAATGATATGGAAGAAAAGGAGCTTATCGTGATGGAAGCTACGGCTCAAGGCTTGAAAAAGGCAAGAGAAACTGCGGAATAATTAACGCTGTTTTCGTAAGCCAAGCCAACTGAAAAAAGTGCGACACCTACACAGGCTATCGCACTTTTTAGGTTATTTTTTTATTCTCCACACAAATCATAAAGCTGTTCACATCGGTTTTGAATATCTAAGATTTCTGTTTCGGTTAAACTCCTGCGGTTATGAGTAAGTTGTTGCTCTAAAAAATCACGATAGCCATCAAGTAAGGCATCCCGTAAAAGCTCGGGGGCTTTGCAATGTTCCACACCAAACCATTGCTCATCTTTTTCATCCCAAATCATAACGGTGTATCCTCGCTTAGTGTTCACCACCTCCAAAACACTATCTTTATTTAGGTAATCGTTGAATACTTCTAAAACCTTTTCAAAGGTCATCATTTTATCAGCCCTTTCATATTTTAGGTGCTTATATGTAAGTAGTTTATATACTTATTACGACTATGATAATAAAAGTAAATCATCGTGTAAAGGATACGGATATTGTTTGCGAACAAAAGTGGCAAGCAATGCCGGTGTTAATACACTCGGCCCACAGAGGGAAAAATCCTGACGTGATTTCCCCCTCTGCTTTGCTTGTTGAGGGCAGCGCCCCCAAGCCCCTTTGAACGCAGAATTTCATTCTGCGGCTACGCGTCCGATGGACGCTTATGACCATGACCGGCTTACCGCTGGCCGTGGTCTTTTTCTTGTTCTTTTTTCTGTTCCTCATCCATTTTCAGCAGCAGTTTCGGCTTCTTGGTTAGCAATGATTAAAGCATTAGTAGCGTTAGTGAAATCATCAACCTTCTTTTGTAAAGCTGTGGCAGTTTGTTTAAGTTGATCTAATTCTGTTTGTAAATTATTAAGCTTATCAGACTTTTGTTTAACTGCAAAATCCAAAGTTTGTTGTTGCGTTTTAGCAGTAGCGAGAACTTGCTGTGCAATAGTATCTTTTCTTAAATTATCAGTTGCTTGTTTTTGAGCTTTAACAGCATTTGCTAATTCTTGAGTAGCTTGTTTCTGTTTATTTAATGCTGCTTCAACATTCTTTTCACTTATTTGAGCTTTTTTAAAAATATTCTTAGCAGCATTATATTGAGAAGTTATACCATCAAATTCATTTTTAGCTTTATCAGCTGCGGTTTGCTTTTCTTTCTGAGTTGCAGTAGCGGTGTTGACTGCTTCATTTGCTTCACTTAATGCCTTATCTGCTGTTTCTTTACCCTTTTGAGCTTGGGTTAAAGCATCTTGAGCTTCATCGATTGCGGTTTGCTTTTCCTTCTGAGTTGCAGTAGCGGTGTTGACTGCTTCATTTGCATCACTTAAGGCCTTATCTGCTGCATCCTTGCTATTTTGTGCTTGAGTTAATGATTTTTGGGCATTGTCAACTGCTGTCTGTTTTTCTTTCTGGGTTGCAGTAGCGGTGTTGACTGCTTCATTTGCTTCACTTAAGGCCTTATCGGCCACGTCCTTATTCTTTTGTGCTTGAGTTAATGATTTTTGAGCTTCATCGACTGCTGTTTGTTTTTCCTTCTTAGTTGCGGTAGTCGTTTTTACTCCATTATTTGCTTCGCTTAAGGCCTTATCTGCTGTTTCTTTACCTTTTTGAGCTTGGGTTAAAGCATCTTGAGCTTCATCGACTGCCGTTTGTTTTTCCTTCTGGGTTGCAGTAGTCGTTTTTACTCCATCATTTGCATCGTTTAAGGCCTTATCTGCTGCATCTTTATTCTTTTGAGCTTGGGTTAAACCATTTTTTGCACCATCGGCTGCGTCTTGCTTTTCTTTCTGGTTTGAAGTAGCTGTGTTAACTGCTTCATTTGCTTCACTTAACGCCTTATCTGCCGCGTCCTTATTCTTTTGAGCTTCATTTAATTTATCTGTAGCAGATTCATACTGATCACTAGCTGATTTATAGTCCGGATTCTTTTTTGCTTCCTCATTGGCTTGATCTACAGCAGTATCAGCGGCATTTTTCGCATCAGTTTTTGTTTGTAGCTCGGAATTAGCCTGATTTAACTTTTGAGTATCATCGGAGACTGCTTTAGATTTATTATCAAAATCTTGTTGATCTTTATTTACTTCTTCCTGTTTTTTCTTTGCATCACTTTGAGTTTTATTTAAATCGGATTGAGCTGAATCTACTTCTTTTTGTTTAGCATCCCGAGCAGAATTGGCTTTATCCAGGCCACCATTCACAGCCTCTTGAGCATTTTCTCAGCTTGTTCCTTTACCTTTTGAGCTTGATCGAGATTATTTTGAGCTGTTTCATTTTCAGCTTTGGCTTGTTCATTTAATTTAACTTGAGAATCATAATTTGCCTTAGCTTGTTCAGCATTAGTCTCAGCTTGATTTAGCTTACTATTTTCACTTTGTTGAATTTGATTCCAAGCATCATTTGCTTTTTTATATTGATCTTGTGCTACTTGATAATTTTTTTGAATAGTAGCTATGTCTGCATTGCTACTTTCTTTAACGACAGAGCTATTCTCGACATTAGAACTCGCAGCTTGAACTTTATTATTAGTTTGTGTCCCTACTAAAGCTACTGCAGATAAAGCTAGTGCTATGGCACTAGTTACTTCTACCTTCTTTATTCACATATATTACAACCTTTAACTTTCTTTTACTCGTTCTTCTAAAATTACGTCTTTATTTTATTTCTTTAGTATATTAATTTCAATAAACTTTGGTTTAAGAAAAGCTAAGAACATCTTTTAATTGAAATCCATTAACAAGTAGTTATTAATATAGGCGTTTAATAATCTCAATGTACAAATCTCATTTCTATCAACTTTCCCATTCTACCACCAATGTAATCACTTACATAATAAATAGACTAGACCAATAATAATTAATTCAATACAAATGTGTGATACTGCCTTTTTGTTAATTAGACCAATTGGTGTATAATATCTATTTGTTATGTACAAAAGGAGAAGAAAGAATGGCAAATTTTTTACTTGTCAGTCATGGCGAATACGCTAAGGCAACCAAAGCCAGCGTAGAAATGATTGCCGGCGAACACAAAAACGTCAAGGCAATCGCGTTCAAACAAACCATGAATCAAGATGACTTACTTGAAGAGATTACTAAAGCAGCCAGCGAGTTCGATGAAGCACCAACTATCCTCGTCGATATTGCAGGTGGTACGCCAGCCAACACGGCGCAACGCTACCAACAAAAGCATCCCGACGTTGCGGTTTACAGCGGCTTATCAATGCCGCTACTGCTCGCTGTCGTTATGGGCACGCCAATCGATGAAGCAATTAAGCAAGCAATCGACAACATGGCACCTGTTGGTTTAACCAAGAAAAAGGAAGAACCAAAGAAGACAATTAAGAAGGAAGAAACGCCTAACAAGAACGTGACCCTAACTCCTCACACGATGCAAAACGTGCGTATCGACGAACGGTTAATTCACGGTCAAGTTGCAACTATGTGGACCAACGCCTTGAAATTAACTCGCATCATGGTTGTCGGTGATGACATCGTTAAAAATGACGTGCTCAAGACCGGCCTTAAGACTGCCTGTCCACACGGCGTTCACCTCAGTATTCTTACTGCTCACGGTGCAGCTCGCAGAATTAACTCTGGCAAATACGTTGGTCAAACCGTTTTATTACTGGTTAAGAACCCCGGCGTATTGCGTCAACTTGTCGACTTTGATGTAAAACTACCTGAAATCAACGTCGGCAACATGTCAACTAAGCCTCACTCACGCCAAGTCGCTAAGAGTGTCGCAGTGCTTGATAAAGATGTAGAAGACTTTGAATATTTGGATCAAAAGGGATGCCACATCTACCATCAAATGGTACCTAGTGAACCTAAAGAAGATTTTATGGAAATGATTAAGTAAGGAGTTAAAAATGACAATAGCTTGGTGGCAAATTTTACTATTAACTTGCCTAGCTTTTTGGGTAATTATCGATCAATTAACTGTATCGATTTTGAACAATCCTTTAGCCATTGGTATGGTTTCAGGAATTATTATGGGTGACATCACTACAGGTCTTGCCGTAGGATCCACCCTGCAATTGATGGTCCTTGGGGTATCAACCTATGGTGGTGCTTCAATGCCTGACTTTATGACTGGTGCGATCGTTGGTACCGTTTATGCCGTTTTATCTGGTAAAGGTATTCAATTTGCGATCGGTTTAGCCGTTCCAGTTGGTTTATTAATGGTGCAACTCGATGTGCTTGCTCGATTCATCAACACCATCTTCCAACACAGAATGGACAAATTTATTAAGGAAAACAATCCAGATGCAGCCGCAAGAAACGCCCTTTGGGGAACTTTCTCATGGGGACTTTCACGTGCGATCCCTGTCTTCATTCTTTTAATTGTTGGTAACGATGTTGTCAGAATGATCTTACACATCATCCCTACTTGGTTAACTAACGGTCTTAAAGTTTCCGGTGGTATCTTACCTGTTGTTGGTATCGCTATCTTGCTTAGATACTTACCAACTAAGCGTTTCATTTCATATTTAGCAATTGGTTTTATCGCAGCTTCCTACATGAAGATTCCGATGCTTGGTGTTGCCTTACTAGGTGCAGCTCTTGCCTACATTCACTACCAACGCGAAGTTGCTAAATTAGAAGAAAAACCTGCTACTACAAACACAAATAATACAGAAAGTGAGGAATATGAAAATGACGAAGGCGAATACGAAAACTAATTCAGGTAAGTTAACCAAGAGAGATTTATTCAGAGCTAACTGGCGTTGGCTTTGGGGCAGTCAATTATCTTGGAACTACGAAAGAATGATGGCACCTGGTTACTTCTACGCTGTCTTGCCTTTTCTTAAGCGCTGGTACAAAGACGACGAATTAGTCGAAATGATGCAGATGCAAACTCAATTTTTCAACGTTAACGCTTATGTTGGTAACTTCATCATTGGTGTTGACTTAGCCCTTGAAGAAAGTCAAGGTATAAAGTCTAAAGATACTGTTGCTGGTATTAAGACTGGTTTAATGGGACCACTTGCCGGTATTGGTGACACGATCTTTAGTGCGATTATTCCAACTATCTGTGGTTCAATTGGTGCTTACATGGGACTTAGAGGCAATCCACTTGGTTCTATCCTTTGGATCCTTGTTGATCTTATCATCTTGTTCCTTCGTTTTTCATTCTTGCCAATGGGTTACTACCAAGGTACTAAGTTGATCGATTCAGCTTCTGGTAAGTTGAATGCTATCACTGACTCAGCTATTTTGCTTGGTGTAACGGTGGTTGGTGCGTTGATCCCTACCGTTATTAAGGCGAAAGTACCATACGTTTTCCATACCGGTAAAATCACGCTGAAGATGCAAACAATTTTAAACCAAATCATGCCATCCTTGGTACCAGTACTACTCGTAACACTTGTTTACTGGCTACTTGGTAAGAAAGGCGTTACATCAACTAAGATGATCTGGTTCGTCTTGATCCTCGGTATCATCTTATCATACTTCCACATTTTGGGTTAATAGAGTAGAGGGAGTTTAATTCTCGCCCCTCTCATTGCACCGGACGTACGGTT
>NZ_PCZF01000051.1:0-11012 GCF_002554115.1 Lactobacillus sp. UMNPBX4 | reverse complement strand
AAGACGCTGATGTTACTACAGCTAAGAACACTGGTGTTGGAAAGATTAACAACATTACTGTTCCTACTACTTCAGCCACTAAAGATGCTGCTAAGGATGCCATTGATCAAGCTGCTAAGACTAAGGACGATGCGATCGATGCTTCAAACTTAACTGCTGAAGAAAAGGCTGATTTGAAGAAGACCGTTGCTGGTGAAGTTCAAACAGCTAAGGGCAATATTGATGCTGCCACTAAAGACGCTGATGTTACTACAGCTAAGAACACTGGTGTTGGAAAGATTAACAACATTACTGTTCCTACTACTTCAGCCACTAAAGATGCTGCTAAGGATGCCATTGATCAAGCTGCTAAGACTAAGGACGATGCGATCGATGCTTCAAACTTAACTGCTGAAGAAAAGGCTGATTTGAAGAAGACCGTTGCTGGTGAAGTTCAAACAGCTAAGGGCAATATTGATGCTGCCACTAAAGACGCTGATGTTACTACAGCTAAGAACACTGGTGTTGGAAAGATTAACAACATTAAGGTTCCTGATACTTCTGCAACTAAAGATGATGCCAACAAGGCAATTGATGATGCTTTAGCTAAAAAGATTGACGAAATCAACAAGTCTAACTTAACTGACGAAGAGAAAGCTAAGTTAACTACTGACGCCAACGCTGATGCAAATAACGCTAAGGCTAACATTAATAAAGCAACAACTAACGATGCAGTAAACACTGCTAAGGAAAATGGTGTTGACACGCTTAACAAAGTTAAGGTTCCTGATACTTCTGCAACTAAAGATGATGCCAACAAGGCAATTGATGCTGCTCTTAACAATAAGAAGAGCGAAATTAATGGAGCAACCAACATTGATCAACCTACTAAAGACAAGTTGATCAAAGAAGCAACTGCTGCAGCGAATAAAGCAAAAGACGCTATCAACAAAGCTACAACAAACAATGATGCAGCTACTGAACAACCTAAGGGTATTAATGCAATTGAGGCAGTGAAAGTGCCTAGTTTGACTGCTAGTCAAACTGCTGCTAAGGGTGCCATCGATGATGCTCTTAACGGAATTCCTGTTAAGAGTAATTCAGTCGATGACCAAGATAATTCTGCAACTAATGAAGGGAACGGTAACCAAGCTGGTCATATTCAAAGTGATAACTCCAGTGACGTTACAAAGCATAGTTCTACTCGACAGTCTGGTAATGAAAAAACTCAATTGCCACAAACTGGTGACGAAACACAACGTGGTGCAGGCTTAGTTGGCTTAGTCATTGCAGGCTTAGTTGGTTTGTTGGGCAGTGCCGGATTCCGTAAGAAGCGGGATTAAGCAACTACTCAAACCGTCGTAGCAAATTCATAATATAAATAAGGCCCAAGAATCTGTGTGTAACAGGTCCTTGGGTCTTATTTGGTTTTCAGCTTGCATGATAAGGTAAGCAGTCGGTATCCACACGTCTAGAATTTGTAATTGAATCCTCCTATGCTGGAATTACCAGTAAATGAGGATATTTTTTATGAATCATAATAACGATATTGTTGAAGCTAACTTTTCATCTAAGGATATTAACAAGGTAATACTGACGTTGTATCAGCGTTATTAACCAAGCTGTATGATGAAGGTCGTCTACCATTATCAGAGGCGTTGATGGGTATTACAGATACTAAAACATCATCACAATTGAGTATCTTACAAAATCAGTTCGCCGATATTCAATCACAGTTAGAAAGTATTATGTATTCAGTGACAAAAATGGTCGATTGAACAAGTGGCTCATGTAGTTAGAATCGCCTACAAGACCATCTACAACTGGATTGAGCTTTGAAGATGGTGATTGGGGGTTGTTGCCAGTCTTTGATGGGGGCTTATTGGACCCTACGTACGGCTCTAATACTTACAAACAAAATAATAAGGCGGCCGAAACGAAGTCAATCGGTTTCTGGGCAGGTGCGATCCCACAGGAAACTTCGACCAAGGTTAGATACGTGGACCAAGCAACTGGAAAAGACATTGTTCAACCAATGGAAATTAGTGGCTTTGGTTATCAAGGCTTCAAAATTAAGGGTGATGCTCCAACGGTTCCGGGGTATCATTTGGTATCCTCACCTAAGTTCCTGGGCTTACCTTATGAAGACGGTACGATTGCGCCATATAAAGTTGGGCAAACTTATGATTTAGCTTTGCCGGATAGTGTCGTAATTAAGCAAACGGTGATTAATACCGATGGGACCGTGAGGGCGACTGCGTACTATAAGGGGAGTCCAGTATCGAAGAATGCCAGCAAGGTCTTGGGGCGTGAGAGCGACAACGATCAGATGAGTTTTGTTACCCCGGATAGTAAATTTCATACTTACACCAACCGAATTGGTCAGGTCGATGACAGCTATATTTACTACTACGCCAAGGACAGCGATCCCAACGGCAGCGAAATGCGGCTGCACTTCATTGATGTGACGGGCGTTAACAACAGTTACTACGCACCGTCCGATGGGCCAGAACTTGTTGATAAAGTTCAGACCATTCATGGCAACATTGGGGACGGGTACGGCTTTACCTACACGGTGCCAACTAATTACTACGAAGTTGGCTCCAGTGACGTCAAGGGGACGTACTCAGGGACGCACCACGATGCTTATGTTTATGTAAAGAAGCAGGCTGAAAATAAGCTTTATGCTCCGGTCGCCAGTGACCCGCTTACCGTGGAACAAGGGACGACGTTGACCACCAACCAAGCGAAGGACGCCGTTAAGTACAACGGTGATGTACCAAGTGATGCAACGTACGCGTGGGATCCGAATACGCCAGTTGATACCGCAACGGTTGGTTCGTACACGTCAAACGTAATTGTAACGTACGGTGATCATACGACCAGTTCAGTTCCAGTGACCGTCAATGTGGTGGCTAAGGCGGAAAGCTACCATGTAACTGCTAAGGCCCCTGTTTCCGTAGATAAGGGAGCGAAAGTCGATCCAGGCAGCTTAGTCAATGTGACTGATCCAGCTGGCAAACCAGTCGAATTACCAGCGGGCTCAATTGACTGGAAAGAGGGAGCAAAGCCAGACTTGAGCACCTCCGGCGATAAAACCGGTCAAGTTGAAGTAACCCTCCCAGATGGTACTAAGACTGACGTGCCAGTCCAGATTCACGTCAATACTGATAAGGGCGACACAACTGATGCTGGTAACATTACTCCAACTGTTCCAGGCGACAAGGTAACTGTTAAAGATCCAAGTCACTTAACTGATGATGAAAAGAATCAAGTTAAGAACAACGTCGATAATGCTAACAAGGATAAGTTCCCAGAAGGCACTACAGTTACAGTAGGCGATGATGGTACAGCAACGATTAAATACCCAGATGGTTCAAAGGACACCATCCCAGGTGACCAATTAGTTCAAGGCCAAAAGGGCGACACAACTGATGCTGGTAACATTACGCCAACTGTTCCAGGCGACAAGGTTACTGTTAAAGATCCAAGTCACTTAACAGATTCTGAAAAAGATCAAGTTAAGAAGAATGTGGGAGATGCAAACAAGGGTAACTTCCCAGCAGGCACAAATATCACAGTAGGCGACGATGGTACAACAACAGTAACTTACCCAGATGGTTCCAAGGATACTATCCCAGGCAGAGATTTAATTATTGGTGTTAAGGCTGTGAACAATCAAGTTGTTGACGCTAACGGTAATGTACTTGTTGGTTGGAAAGTTGTTAATGGTCAACCAGTCAAGAGCAGTGATCAACCAGTCATGACTCGCGAAGCCCACAAGGCTCAACAAGCTAAGACATTACCACAAACTGGTGAAAAAGATAATAAGCTTGGAATTTTAGGTTTGTTATCAGTATCATTAGCAAGTCTATTTGGATTAGGAAAGAAGAAAAAGAAGGAGGATTAAACGTTTTAAATGGCGTAACTAATAAAAGGCTCAGCAAAAGCTGGGCCTTTTATTCATGTTCTTTTTCTTGATCTTGTGTAAGCGTCAGATAACCGAGTATCTTTCTGGCTCTTTGTCAAACACCCTAAAGTATAAGGGTAGATAGAAACATGACGATGTTTTTATCTACCTTTTTTCTTATACTTAGATTGAGGTTGAGGTCGACAACAGAATGGAATATTAAATTCGACTGTCAAACGGGCCCATAAATGTTTATTTTCAATCAAACTAGATTAAGGGTGTGGATCTCAGAGATCGTATAATCAAGAAATGGAGCTGAAAATAAATATTTGCCTCAATTGATTAAAATGGGGTGATTAGGTGAATATTATTGGTATTGATGTTAGTCAAGGTGAAAGTCATGCCACTTTGATAACAAAAGAAGCGGAAGAAATAGCTTTTAAATTTAAGCATAATAAGAGCGGTTTCCAAATATTAAATTCTTATATTAAACCCGGTACAATAATAATATTTGAAACTACAGGTGTTTATTCGGCTCAGCTTACTACTTATTTAAAAAATAAAAAAGAATGCTCATCTTACTAAAGAAGAACGTGTGATGATTGCGACTTTAAAGTCGCAAGGACTTTCAAATCGCGCAATCGGTCGTCAATTAGGAGTGAACCACCAAACCATTAATAATGAGCTTAAACGTGGTGCAGTTTGCCAAATTCGTCGTCAAAAATTCAATGGTAAGACTTACGATTACCCTTATCACATCTACAGTTATGAAGCCGGTCAGAATATTTATCTTAAATGCCACCAACGGTCCGGCCGTCCTCGTTTATATTACCGCTCAAAGCGTTTTTTACAATTGGCCGACCAATTAATGCTTGGTGAATTTGATGAGCATCGTTACTCTCCTCAAGCAGCTATTTATAAGGCACGTGATTTGATGAGTGATGATCACTGATCCCTAAGTCTGTTGTGACTTTGTATCAGTGGATTAATGATGGTGTATTCCGTACGTCTAACTTGGACCTTTTTGAGAAAACTAAACGTAAACACCATCAATCTCATCCACAAGCCAAAAAGTGCTTAGGACCTAACATTGCTCAACGTCCACAGGTTGCGGACCAACGGTCCGAAATTGGTCATTGGGAACTAGACACTATTTAAGGTCATAAAGATAGCAAGGATAGCGTTGTTCTAGTAATGACTGATCGTTTTTCACGGGTTAATATTACGAGAAAAATTACCAGTAAAACTGCATATGCAGTTTTACTGGTAATTTTTTGTTGAGTTGCGTCAGAAGCTTGGCAAGAATGCTTACTATCGCATTTTTAAAACAATTACTTCTGATAATGGTTCTGAATTTAGTGAGTTAACGCGAGTTCATGACCATGTTTTTTACACTGACCCATATTCTCCTAGGGAACGCGGATCCAATGAAATCAATAATCGTTTTCTCCGGAAGGAGATTACTAAGGGCCAAGCTATTAATGATTATAGTAGTGCCTAGATTATAGCGACTAATAACTGGATGAATCACTATCCACGAGCCATATTTAATGGACGTTCTGCAATGGATGTTTACTGTAAAGCATTCTATCAAGAGATGTCACGTTCTCATCAACCAATAATTAATTGGTCAGTGCTATTTATTTCAGCTTAGTGACTAACTTATTCTTGAAATTTAGAAAGTCTTTTTTTGATAGATTTATACGAAATATGTGCTACACTAAAATTAAAATAACTACATATATTTTATGAGCTTAGGAGGAACGGATATGGTTTCGAAAAACAATCATCAAGTCTACCAACAAAAGCTTGCCGAAAGGAAGCAACGTTGGGGAATACGGAAGTTATCTGTAGGAGTAGCGTCAGTATTGTTGGGGACAACTTTTATGCTATATAGTAACCATGCGGTATTAGCCGATACGGTGCCAACTAATACACATACTACACTTACTGGTCACAATGTAGCAGACCTTCCAGATTCTTTGCGGACTACAGCTGAAGAAAAAGGAGTGGCAACAAATCACCAAGATACTCCGCAAGGCCAAGATACTCCGCAAAGCCAAAATCCTACGCAAGGCCAAGATACTACGCAAGATAAAGGCAAGCAAACAAATGCAAATGAAACTACGCAAAATACTACCAAAGTCGGCAAAAAAGATACTGATACTGGCAATGTAGCAGACCTTCAAGATTCTTTGCGGACTACAGCTGAAGAAAAAGATAAAGGCAAGCAGACAAAAGCGAATGAAACTTCGCAAAATCCTACCAATGTCGACAAAAAAGATACTGATACTGGTAATGTAGCAGACCTTCAAGATTCTTTGCGGACTACAGCTGAAGAAAAAGGAGTGGCAACAAATCACCAAGGTACTCCGCAAGGCCAAGATACTACGCAAAATACTACCAATGAAAAAGGTATAACGCCGAACGTATGGGCTGCACGACTACTGGCAGCGTTAGTAGTAAATCCAACTAGTACTGATCCGAAAGAAGCCTCGACTAGCTTACCGATGTCAAACCAAGACATTAAGCTGGATTCCCAGCCCATGTTAACGGAGATAACTAATAAGCCCACGGATAACTGGGTATACAATAACCTGAAGCATTATTGGATCAAATCAACAGCAACAGTAAAGGGAATCTTGCAAAACCACACTACCAACGATGAGAGCGGGAGATACTACTTTGCCGGTGCTGCTAACTATAATGAATCTTACCATGTTATCTATTTGTTGGCCCGCTCAAATAATTTGAATGATAATAATTTATATGTAACAATTTTGCATACTGGATGGTCTCAAAATATACAAGAAGAAGTGGTAGCACCTGGTGAATCAAAGAAGGTTGAGTATAGTAACGGGACAGGTGGAACTACTTATCCTCCAATTTTTACTAATTATGATGGGACTAGTGTTTCAATTGGTCTTGATGGAATCGAAAAAGGCGATGATATACAAGGCATGGTGGTTGGTTTTGCATATGGTCAGGATACCGGAATTTCTGGAGACCCAGCTTCAATGGGAAATGGCTTTATGACGACTCCAATGCCAACGAAAGTGACAACTACGATTCATTATGTTGATCAAGCAACGGGAGACGAACTTGCAGTGCCAAAATCTTTTGAAGGTGTTGCTTATCAGAAATACACAATTACCGGAGAGGCACCAACTATTGATGGATATACATTGAAAAAATCGCCAAATACCACAGGATATATCTCCCCATATAAAGTGGGTGAATCGTATGATTTTAGACTTGATAAACATGTAGTTGTAAAGCAAACAGTAATTGACTCTCAAGGGTTGGTTCGAGTTACTGCGTATTATGATGGTGAAGCGATTGGTAATACGACAAAGTACTTGGGGAACATACCAGATGTTAACGATTACATGTCGTTTGTGTCGCATGGAAAATCGTACGCATATATAAATCAAATTACATCGACTAATGATGGTATTGTTTACTATTATGCAAAGGATGGTAGTGAAGATAAGTCTGAAGTTAGAGTTCATTATATCGATGTAACTGGGAATAAAAGTTCTCTTTTTGTGCCGGGAGATGGGAAAGAAGTAGCAACAGATAAGATTAGTGGTAAATTGGGAGAAACTTATAATTATAATGTCAATGTACCAACGGACTATAATTTGGCGACCAATCAAGCAAATACTGTAAAAGGAACATATACTATTGATCATCACGATGAATATGTGTATGTAGTCAAAAAGACTTCAGCAGAGAAGACCACACCAAAAGTTCCAGCAAAGGAACCAGTAGCAGATCCAAGCCACTTAACTACAGATGAACAAGCTAAAGTTCAGCAGAATGTGGAAGACGCTAATAAGGATGAAAATGGCAAGTCAACATTACCAGAAGGCACTACAGTTACAGTAGATGATAAGGGTAACGCAACAGTAACTTACCCAGATCATTCAACTGATACAATCAAAGGTAGCGATTTGGTACGTCCAGCAACCGACGCTGAGAAGACCACACCAAAAGTTCCAGCAAAGGAACCAGTAGCAGATCCAAGCCACTTAACTACAGATGAACAAGCTAAAGTTCAGCAGAATGTGGAAGACGCTAATAAGGATGAAAATGGCAAGTCAACATTACCAGAAGGCACTACAGTTACAGTAGATGATAAGGGTAACGCAACAGTAACTTACCCAGATCATTCAACTGATACAATCAAAGGTAGCGATTTGGTACGTCCAGCAACCGACGCTGAGAAGACCACACCAAAAGTTCCAGCAAAGGAACCAGTAGCAGATCCAAGCCACTTAACTACAGATGAACAAGCTAAAGTTCAGCAGAATGTGGAAGACGCTAATAAGGATGAAAATGGCAAGTCAACATTACCAGAAGGCACTACAGTTACAGTAGATGATAAGGGTAACGCAACAGTAACTTACCCAGATCATTCAACTGATACAATCAAAGGTAGCAAGTTGGTACGTCCAGCAACCGACGCTGATAACTACAACCCAGAGGTCGTCGAAATTACTGTTAATAGAAACACTAAGCTAGGTCCTACAGAGGCTAAAGAAGCAATTAAGAATGCTCAAAGTTTACCTAATGGAACAACATATAGCTGGTATGGTAAAAAACTTCCGGATACAAGTACATCAGGATCAAAAGATGGCTGGGTAGTAGTTACATACCCAGATACTAGTCATGATATAGTACCTGTTAAGATTAATGTTAAAAAAGATGCAGAAAGCTACACTGTAACTCCTAATAATGAAGTTTCAGTTGATAAGGGAGAAGATGTAGATCCAGCTAGCTTAGTAACCGTAACTGATCCAGATGGCAAGCAAGTACAACTACCAGCAGGTTCAATTGACTGGAAGGATGGCGCAAAGCCTGACTTGACTACTCCAGGTGATAAAACTGGTAGTGTTGAAGTTACCTTCCTAGATGGATCTAAGAAAGACACTGATGTTACAATTCATGTAAAGACTGATGCAGAAACTTATGATCCACAAGCCCAACCTTGGACTACAACTGTTGGCAAAACGCCTAAGGCTGATGAAGTAATTTCAAGCACTGATAAGAATGGTAAGAAGATGCCAAGTGATGCAAAATACACTTGGAAGACTGAACCAAACACAAGTAAAACTGGTGAGGCATCTGGTGAAGTAACAGTAACTTACGATGATGGAAGCCATGATGATGTTTCTGTAACTATTAACGTCAAGGATAAACTAGATGACAATGAAAAGTACCACATCTATGGCAAAGATGGTCTTAAGGTAGATAAGGGTAAAACTTTAGATCCAAAAGATGCTATCGATGTAAAGGATGCTGATGGTAATGAGACTACTTTACCAGAAGGCTCAACTGTTGGCTGGACTAAGAAACCTGACTTTAGTCAAGCTGGTAAGGATGTAACTGGTGAAGTAACTGTAACTTATCCAGGTCCAGATGGCAGCAAATCTGACCCAGTAACTGTAACTGTTCATGTCAATGGTGAAAGTGATAAATACAAGGTTGCACCTAAAGATAATGTAATTGTTCCAAGAGGTAGCCAAGTTGAGCCAGAATCAACAGTTGTTGCCCAAACTCCAGATGGCAAACCAACTAGTTTCCCAGACGGAACCAAGCATGAGTGGATAACTAAGCCTGATACTGACTCTACTGGTAAGCGTACTGGTGTAGTTAAGACTACCTTCCAAGATGGTTCTACTACCACAACTACTGTTAGTGTAACTGTTGAGCCAAACCAAAGTGATAACTACGATCCAAAAGGGCCAAAGAACCCAGACGACAGAGTCCCAGTAAAAGATCCAGAACACTTAACTAAAGGTGACAAGGATAAGGTTAAGGACGAAGTCGGCACAGTAAATCCAAATCTTCCAAAGGATACAGAAGTTGAAGTAGATGATAAGGGTAACGCAACGATTAAATACCCAGATAAGTCAACTGATACAATCCCAGGTGGAGACTTGGTACGTCCAACGGAAGATAAAGATAACTACGATCCAAAAGGGCCAAAGAACCCAGACGACAGAGTCCCAGTAAAAGATCCAGAACACTTAACTAAAGGTGACAAGGATAAGGTTAAGGACGAAGTCGGCACAGTAAATCCAAATCTTCCAAAGGATACAGAAGTTGAAGTAGATGATAAGGGTAACGCAACGATTAAATACCCAGATAAGTCAACTGATACAATCCCAGGTGGAGACTTGGTACGTCCAACGGAAGATAAAGATAACTACGATCCAAAAGGGCCAAAGAACCCAGACGACAGAGTCCCAGTAAAAGATCCAGAACACTTAACTAAAGGTGACAAGGATAAGGTTAAGGGTGAAGATAGCGGCTCAACTTCAGGACAAACAGACGCTGGCAATATCACACCAACTATTCCAGGTGGCAAGGTTACTGTTAAAGATCCAAATCACTTAACTGATGATGAAAAGAATCAAGTTAAGAAGAATGTGGAAGATGCTAATAAGGGTAGCTTCTCAGCAGGCACAGTTATTACAGTAGGTGATGATGGTACTACTACAGTAACCTACCCAGATGGTTCAAAGGATGTCATTGCTGGTACTGATTTAGTCATCGCTGCTAAAAGCGAAGATGTTCTTGGAAGCAAGCATCATTCACACAAGAATGGTTCAAACTCTAGTCACGCTGATGGAGTTAAGGGAGCTTCTACTGCTAATGGCAGCATCGCAAACGCTGGTAACAACCTAGGTGTTAAGGCTGAAAGTGATAATGCCTTTGTAGGTGTTAAAGGTGAAAGTGATAATGCCATTGGTAATAACAAGGCTACTAGCTTAAAGACATTACCACAAACAGGCACTAAAGATACTTCAATTTTGGGTGTGCTTGGTATGCTTTTAGCTTCACTTGGTCTATTCGGATTTAAGAAGAAGCGCGATAAAGAATAATTTATAATAGTTTTTTATAAATTCTATTGGTAAAAGTATCTAGAGAAAGTTAATTCTCAGATTTAAAAAGACGATCGAAAACTTTTGAAAAATTGTTTTTGATCGCCTTTTTGTGTGAAATGAAAACAAGATTCTACGTAAGCGTAAAATAACCGAGTATCTAGATTAGTTTTAGAGTAAGCGTCAAATAAAATAGTGTACTTAAAAACCGTCCCAGTTACTGTTATACT
>NZ_PCZF01000050.1:0-11206 GCF_002554115.1 Lactobacillus sp. UMNPBX4 | reverse complement strand
GGCCGTGAACATCTTAGAAAAAGGATTAGGCAAGTGGCAGAATCCTAAAATAAAAAAAGCAGCCTAAGCTAGGCTGCAGTCCGCTAGCAATTCGCGGACTTAAAAGGCTTTGGTAAATAGACGACCTCTATCGGCAATAGTCAAAAGACTATTGCTGGTAAGTCAAGTCCGTATCTAAGCAAGTTGGTGTTCTGGTTAGCGTAAGCTAACGAGCCACTAAGCCCTAGACTTCAGTCTAGGGTAGTTGACTCAAAGAGTTAAAGAAGGAAAATTAGCAGTTAAGCCTGGTGCTGAAAAACTGCTTAGCTTTTTACAAGAAAAAGAAATCAAATCTTACATTACCTCTTCTTCAGATATTGAAAAGATTAATTTTAATCTTAGTCATAATGATTTACGTCAGTATTTTGCAGGGATTGTTACCGGTGAAGATGTAAAAAATAATAAACCAGCCCCAGATATTTATTTGCATGCGTTAAATGTCGCAAAAGTAGATAAAAATGAAGCAGTAATTTTTGAAGATGCACCTAATGGGGTAGAGTCAGGATTAAATGCAGGGATTGATGTGGTACTTGTGCCAGATCAAGTAATGCCGTCAGAAGAAATGATCAAGAAAGTAACCGTAGTTAAATCACTTGCAGATGCAGTTCCATTATTTGAGTAAAAAATAAGAGCTTGAGAATAATCTCAAGCTCTTATTGCTTTTAATATTTGATTATTAGTCAAGCAAGTCGTACTTCAAAGTCATTAAACCATGACCTTCATCAACCATTTGACCCAAAAGTTCAACAGTATTGTTGTAAACAATGTCAGACATCTTTTGGTTAGCTGCAATTAACTTATCTTGCAAATCCTTACCTGAAATATCCTTAACTGCCTTGTCAGTTTCATGTTGAATCTTGTGGCATTGTGCCAAACTCTTTTGTTCAAAGGCATCTTCAAGTTCGCCATAGACACGGTAGTTAGTATCACCAAGTTGAGCAGTTAACTTGTTTAACCAGAAGATCTTGTTCAAGTTAAACTTAGGAGTTGTTTGCCAAGCTTCTGGAGTAGTTGTGACATTAGTGTAGAATGGCACCATTGAGTTGAAGGTGTTTGGACCAAAGGCTAACCATTGAACACCAGCGATTTCTGCAGGTACGTCATTTCTAATTTGTAAAATGTGAGTTTCAAAGTTTCTGTTGATACCGATTGGACGGAAAGTCTTCTTTTGTTCAGGAGTACCTTGGTCACCGTATGCATCATAAGGAGTATCTTGGTAGTGTGAACTTTCAGCCCACTTAATATCTTCGATTGAGATTAAACGGTTAGCGTGGCAGATGAAAGGTTGATCTTGATCTGCTGGGGTACCGCCAAAGTCTGGATCGAAGTAGTTGTGAATGTACCAAGCACGTGGATTGTTGTAGTGAGCGTCTTTGATAGTTGAAGAACCAAAGATATGACGCATGTTGTAACCTTCACGGTCTGGGTTTAAATGATATTCATCGATTAAATCTTTTAAGTCACTTGCGGCAGCGAAATTTTCAGTATCATCAAAATCAAAGTTATCGATGTTTAAACGGTTTGGTGCGATAACGTAAGCATCGTCAGGGATGCGGCGTGCAATCCAGTGATGACCACCAATGGTTTCAAGGTACCAAATATTGTCCTTGTCTGAGAAAGCCATACCATTCATTTCGTAGGTACCGTATTTTTCAACAAGGTAACCAACACGCTTAACACCATCGAAAGCGGAGTGAAGATATGGAAGAGTTAAAGTAACAAAGTCTTCTTCACCTAAACCGCCTTCTGATGGGTCAAGAAGTGGGTCAACGCCTTGGATGCGTGAGTTAGTAGTGATAGTTTCAGTAGCAGTCATCGCAATGTTTTCTGCGTTGATACCAGCTGCACCCCAAATACCATTTTTGCCTGAAACATCGGGTGCAGAAGTGTAACGAAGAGGAGTTTCAGCTAAATCTTCGTCATCGATCTTTTGCTTGCTGATAACGCTAGTGTAGTGCTTAGGTTGGTCTTCTGGGTTAACTGCCTTGAAGCCTTCAGGGATAATGGTACGACCACCGTCTTCACTACGAGCGATCATGGTTGAGCCGTCAATAGTTGCTTTTTTACCTACTAAGATAGTAGTACATTCTGTTTGTTTCATTGGATCATTCCTTTACTGTTTTAATAAGTTATACACTTATATTGTATGCAAAGAAGCGTGAGTTAGGCAAAGAATATAGTTAATTTCCACGAAATACGTTGGGACTAACTCCGCTATAACGTTTAAATGCTTTGGAAAAAGTGAATTCATCACCATAGCCCACTTTATGGGCAATCTCTTTTAAGTTGGAAGTAGTATTTTGCAGTTCTTTTTTGGCGGCTTCCATACGAAGTTGCATCAGATATTTTTGCGGTGAGATTTTGGTGTTTTTTCTAAATAAAGAATATAAAAAACTGCGTGAGACACCTAACCTGTTGCAAAGCTCCACGATATTGCAACTGGGATCAGTATAATTTTGTTGCAGATAATTAATAGCGATTTGATATTGATCATTTTTAGGTGTTTTGCGGACTGGTGGATGGTTAGGAAAGTCTTTTACTAGATGATAAAAAAGTTGATAGGTTAAAGCTGAAATTTGTAAATTGTTTAATAAGGTCTTTTTCTTTGTCAAACATTGATAAAGGTCATTTAGGGTTTGATAAAAGGCAGTTTTTTGAATTTGACGCAAGAAATTTTTATTAGGTAAATTTGATGCCTTGATGCTTTCATTAACGCCGTAGCCGGCTAAGCCAATCCAGAAGTATTCCCAGGGTTCATCATGGTCAGCTTGGAAAGAACAAGTTTGATTGCGCGGGACGTAAAAAAGATCGCCAGCTTTTAATTTGACTGCGTGGTGTCTACTAGAAGTAAAGCTGCCAGTTCCACTAATAATGTAATAAAAGATATCGTTCTTACGAAGATTGTCACCTTGAAAGAATTCATCAGGCTGACATTTTTGCCGGCCGTAAAACATGATGTAGCTTTCAAGGTTTTGAATGTTTAAGTTAGGCATGGATTCCCTCACTTTAAAAAAATTACGTTACTTCTATTATAAAAGAGATTTTGCTTAAAAGGTGAAGAATAAGAAACGACCACATTAAGTGGCCGCTTTTGAATATTTATAGAGAATTGTGATATATAGAATTATGAAATGAAAAGGCTTTTTACTTATAGGCACCACTTCTTCCGTTGAATAAAAGATTAAGCAGAGTTGCACAGATGCTAGCAACAACGATACCGTTGCCTAAGAACAATTGAATGGTTTGGGGAAGGGGTTGGAAGATTTGCGGATAGACGGTTACGCCTAGTCCCATACCAATTGAAATAGCTACAATTAGAATATTGCGGTTGTTCTCAAAATCAACTTTGGTTAACATTTTGATTCCTTGCACGGCAATCATTGTGAACATGACCAACATGGCTCCGCCTAAAACTGAGTCAGGAATGATGGTAACTAGAGCACCGATTTTAGGAAGTAAGCCCATGGCCATTAATAAGCCAGCAGCCCAGTAAATCGGACGCTTGGTCTTAATGCCGGATAATTGAAGCAAGCCGACATTTTGAGAAAAAGTGGTGTAAGGGAAGGTGTTGAAAAGCCCACCGAAGATTTGTGCTAATCCTTCTGCACGATAACCTTTTTTGAGATCTTCTTCGGTAATATCTTGATGAAGTAGGTCGCCAATGGCAAAGAAGACGCCAGTGGATTCGACCAAGGAAACTAAGGCAATGATGATCATGGTCAAACAAGACGACCATTCGAATTCTGGCACCCCGAAGTAGAAAAATTGAGGCAAATGGAACCAAGAAGCTTCGGCAACTGGCTTTAATGAAACAAGCCCCATGCAGCTAGCGATTAGAGTACCAACAATTAATCCAATTAAAACGGAAATGGAACGTAAGAATCCTTTAGTCCAGACTTCGATGGCAATGATGATGAGGATGGTAATAAAGGCAGCGATTAAATTTTTCGCATCACCGAAGTCTTTGGCTTGTGCGTTTCCGCCGCCCATATTTTGGAAAGCGACCGGAATTAAAGTTAGCCCAATTACTGTAATTAAGGTCCCAGTAACTACTGGCGGGAAGAGTTTTTTGATTTTTGAAAACCAGCCAGCAATTAGAAAGACGAAGATTCCAGCAACGATAATGGCACCATACATCGTGTTAATTGAAAACTTCTGCCCGATCATTTCTAAGGGAGCTACCGCTTGAATTGCACAGCCCAAAACGACTGGCAAGCCAATGCCGAAATATTTATTACGGAATAGTTGAATTAAAGTGGCTAAACCACACATGAAGATATCAATCGAAACTAGGTAAGTCATCTGTGTGCTATTGAAGTGTAGTGCCGTACCAATTAAAAGAGGAACGGCAACTGCACCGGAGTACATTGCCAGCAAATGTTGCAAACCTAGGACAGCAGCTTTTTTGTGACTAACTTCTTTTTGTGCCATTTTTAATTATTCTTCTCCCTCGAAGTGTACTTGATCATTTTCAAAGCTATCGATTTTTGCTAGGGCTTCAAAGCGTAAGCCTTCGTTTTCTACCCATTCGCTTCCGCCTTGGAAGGTTTTTGCAACAACAGCGCCAACGCCAACAATGTTACAGCCGGCTTGCTTGGCGATGTTAACCATGCCTTTGACTGCTTCACCGTGGGCAACGAAGTCATCGATGATTAAGATATGTTCGCCTGGGTGCAAAAATTTTTCTTCAACGCAGATCTTATTGTTGACCTTCTTGGTGTAAGAAAAGACGTCAGCCCAATAAACTGCATCATTCAAAGTAGATGGCTTTTTCTTTCGGGCAAAGATCATTGGCACGTGCAGTTGATAGGCTGCCATTACGCCAGGGGCAATTCCAGATGCTTCACAAGTTAAGACCTTATCGACTTTTTCATCTTTAAAAAGGCGGGCAAATTCTTCACCAACATGCATCATTAGTTGCGGATCAACTTGGTGATTCAAAAATGAATTAATTTTAAGCACATTTCCGGGTAAAACTTCACCATCTTGTTTAATTCGATCTACTAATTCCTTCAACATTATCCTCCTCAAGAAAGAAATAAGGACTTCCTCTACCTAGAGCAGGTAAAAGAAGTCCTTAAGATTATTCTTAACTTTCATTCACCTATAGTCCGGTATTTACGGTACCGGGTAGAGACTGTCGACCTTATTTCGACGATATATAGATATTTGTGTTGGCTTAATCTTAGCAGAATATATTGCCGAACACAAGTGGAAAATTAAGGATTAATGTTCGATTATAGTAAAAATTATTCAGCTGCGTTCCCAATCATTGGTAATGAAGCTATATCCTAGATAAAGTAAGACTGCTATTAACCAATAGAGTGTGGCGTATTTGTTCATAATCTTGCGACCAAGTTTTTTCTTAGGAATGTAATCATCTGTTTGTAATAAAATGTTGTAGCTGTCCATAATGATATTGCTTTTGACAAAGAAGAACACACCGATTGGATACAGCTTGCCGACTGACGTTCATCTTTTCAGCTAGTGCTTCTTGAAAAAGATGATTTTTCTTGCGTAATGCCGCAATTTTTTGACCTAATCTCATGATTGATCGTCCTTTCGTTTTGAAATAATTTAATTTAACGAAAATTTGCGGTTGCAGACCACCACTTTTTAATTGCATTTAGCGCAACTAGCGGTTGCAACTGCTGGTTGCTCAAGATAAAAGCCGAACAATGAATGGCTATTTTTAACTTTTTGATTGACCTTTTTAATTTTTCCTAGTAGAGTTAGTTAAAAATGCGTAATTGAAAAGAGGGAGTAAATAGTGGCTAAAAATCTAGACGATTTTGACAAGATTATTGTTCTTGACTTTGGTAGTCAATACAATCAATTAATCACTCGACGCATTCGTGATTTTGGCATCTACTCAGAACTTTTGCCCCACGATCTTTCCATGGAGAAGATTAAACAGATCAATCCTAAGGGAATCATTTTCTCAGGTGGTCCTAACAGTGTTTACGATAATGGTGCATTAAAGGTTGATCCTGCAATCTTTAAGTTGGGTATTCCAATTTTGGGTATTTGTTACGGGATGCAATTAATGTCTCATGACTTAGGCGGTAAAGTTGAACAAGCTGAAAACAAGGAATATGGCCGCGCCAACATTACGGTTGAAGATCCAGACAGTATTTTGTTCAATGGCTTGCCTTCAAAGCAATACGTTTGGATGAGTCACGGCGACTTGGTAACTCAAGCTCCAAAGGGCTTCGAAGTAACTGCCTCAAGCAAAAACTGTCCAATTGCGGCAATTGCTAACCCAGCTAAGAAATTTTATGGTATTCAATTCCACGCTGAAGTACGTAATTCAGAATATGGTTTAGACATCTTGAAGCACTTTGCTTTTGAGGTTTGTGGTGCTGAGGCTAACTGGACCATGAACGACTTCATCGACATGAAGGTTGATGATATTCGTAAAGAAGTCGGCGACAAGAAAGTCATCTTAGGTCTTTCGGGTGGTGTAGATTCTAGCGTTACTGCTACTCTTTTACACAAAGCAATCGGCGACCAATTGACGGCAATTTTTGTTGATCACGGGATGCTGCGTAAAGACGAAGGCAATCAAGTAATGCAAGCCTTGAACAAGGATCTTGGTGTTAACATCATTCGGGTTAATGCCCAAAAGAGATTCTTAGACAAGTTGAAAGGTGTAACTGATCCTGAAAAGAAGCGTAAGATTATCGGTAAGGAATTCATCGAGGTCTTTAACGAAGAAGCTAAGAAGTTAAAGGATGTAGATTTCTTAGCTCAAGGTACGCTTTATACTGATGTTATCGAGTCAGGTACCAACACCGCGCAAACTATTAAGTCCCATCACAATGTTGGTGGTCTTCCTAAGGACATGCACTTCAAGTTGATCGAACCACTTCGTAAGTTGTTCAAGGACGAAGTACGTGAACTTGGTGAAAAGCTGGGCATTCCACATGACTTAGTATGGCGTCAGCCATTCCCAGGACCAGGTCTTGGTATCCGTGTTCTTGGTGAAGTGACTGAAGACAAGCTTAAGATTGTGCGTGATTCTGATGCGATTTTACGAGAAGAAATCAAGAAGGCAGGATTGCAAGAAAAGATCTGGCAATACTTCACTGTTCTTCCAGGTATTCGCTCCGTTGGAGTAATGGGCGATGGACGTACTTATGACTATACGATTGGTATTCGTGCCGTAACCTCAATTGATGGGATGACTGCAGATTTTGCCCAAATTCCATGGGATGTACTTGGTCACATTTCAGATAGAATCGTCAATGAAGTAGATAACGTTAATCGCGTAGTTTACGATGTGACGAGTAAGCCACCTTCAACGATTGAATGGGAGTAATTTAATATATTAACATGAAGAGGGAATCCCAATATGACAGCATTTGAAGAGGGTCAATATTAGTAAAAAACACGGGTTAAAAGTAAGTTGTCTACCGAAAATTGAATATTTTGCTTACTTTTGTTGAAAAGTAAGTGATTGTTGTCCTACTTATTGTCATTTGATAAGTGGGGCATTTTTGTTTCTCTTTGTTGCCACAAAAGAAATGCTGAAATCCAAACGGAGCAGTCTGTTTGATCGTTGTTGTTACTTATGACGAAAATATAAGTAAATCAGATATGAAATCTCGAAATGACCTTGAATGAAATCTCAAGGTACTCATTCTCGAATGCAATATCTGATCGGTCGCTAGGGTAAAGGGAAGACTATCAGGCTGCCCTTTCAAGCAGTATATAATATAATCAGCAAATTAGTATATACCAATTAATGCTGAGCAGAAACTAACCCGACGATTCATAAATTTAGTCAGCCGTTGTCGGTCGCAACCGAAGGCTGAAAATTTATTTTGCCGGGACGTCAAACATGAGGGGGTCATTGCACGATGAAGCCGTTAAAGGATTCATCAACTTCAGTTACACCGTCAACAACTAGAACGGGATAAGGAAACCGAAATTAAGCGGAAAAGGCAATGAAGAACCATCTCTGTATCAAAGATTCAAGCTAAAAAGTCAGTACTTCATGAAGGAAACGACTTAGAGTTATAATTTAAATTTAAACATTATTTCTAGTACCACAATATATGAAAAGAGAGCAGTGAGATTGCGTCTCACTACTCTCAATCGCGAACTTGAATAATTTTAGTGTTTGAAAAGAGATTAGCCTTTGCGGTTAGTCTCTTTTACTATCTGGTAAGTTGACTGCAAACAGAAAAGCCGCCCGGCTCGAGGGCCAAGCGGTCATCAAAGTCGCTAAACGGTGTTATAATATTATCAGATTGAAGAAATATTATGCTCAACAATTGGGCTGATAACTTAACGGTAGCACTCTTGTTCTGGTGTACTGCAATACACCACTAGTTATTAAATTGGGGAGTAAGAATAACGATGAAGCGACTTAAATTTTTAGAAACTAAGCGGACACCGCGTTATAGTTTACGTAAGCTTAACGTTGGTGTGGCTTCCGTATTATTAGGAGTAACCATTTTTGGAATTAACTTTACAAATCATTCTGTAAAGGCAGCAACCACAGAAAGCGTTGAACCTTCCAATAGTTCAGCAAACAGTAGGTTGCAACAGACTTCAGCAGTTGGCAATACAACTGCTGAACAAACTAATACTCAGAAAACAACTAGAGCAACACAAAAGGTTCAACAAAGTAGTGCAAGTAAGAATGCAACAGCTAATAATTCTACAGAAGCTGCGACAACCCCACAATCTTCACCAGAGACGCAAGGTAGTGCTGACACTGATATTAAATCATCAACAGCTAAATCAGCAGCAAAATTAGCAGCTACGAATTTAGTGGCAACTTCTGATACTGACAGAAATGCAGCAGGTACAGTAGATCAAAATAATACTAATACTCAGAAAGCAACTAGTGCAACAGAAAAAGTTCAACAAAATGGTGCAAGTAACGATGTAACAGAAAAAGTTCAACAAAGTAGTGCAAGTAAGAATGCAACAGCTAATAATTCTACAGAAGCTGCGACAACCTTACAATCTGCACCAAAGACGCAAGGTAGCGCTGACACTGATATTAAATCATTAGCAGCTAAATTAGCAACTATGAATTTATTAGCAATGAATTTAGTAAAAAATCCTGGTACTGATATTAAATCATTAGCAGCAAGATTAGCAGCTATGAGTTTAGTGGCAGTTTCTAATACTGGAGCAAGTACAGTAGATCAAAATCACACTAATAATCAGCCAGCTAAAGAAAATCAAGATTTGGCCAATAAGACTAATCTAACTTCTTCAGATAACTACAGTTCTAACATCTATAAAGGTAAAGATGGAAATTATTACAAGATTGTAACTATTTATGGTAATGACTACGTTTACCATGCTGCTGATATTCAAGCTAATGGTACTACTAGTATTTGGTATCCGCAAAAGGCAACGACAGCTGCAGATACTAAAAATAATATTGATATTTCTAAAGAAGATTTAGGAAATGGTAAGACCCGTTGGACTGTTACTTTCTTCCCTAAAATGGGATTACAAAATGCTGACAGTAGTACATTACATGGGTTAATTTCTGCAAAATTTGGTATTGCTCTCACTAATGACTACCAAATCGTTGGTAATGTTGATATGAAAGTAAAAAATAAAACTGATCAAACATATATATATTATAAATTTGAGCCCGGTAACAGTAGCGCTACTGACATTACAGTACAAAATCCACCACGTGAAGTAGACTTTTCATTTAATCCTAACACAGATGTTGATCCAAATACTGGTTTAATTAATAGTAAAACCATGCCAGCTTATAACAATAAATATTTGCAAGGCTCATACTATTTCACTACTGCTCAAGCTGCTGGTTCTAATAACTTATGGCAGACTTACTTTAAAGATGGGGTTGAAGATAATAATGCATATGATGGGACCACTTATCTAAGTGGCGATCATGACTTTCATCTTAATAATTTTATAATTAAAAATAAAACTGGAGATGTTGACGGTGCAAAGCAAGGGGACCCAATCATTTATGACACACGGAATAAATTTAATTCTAATGGCGTATTTAACAGTGTTAACTTTAACCAAGCAATGGAATTTAAGTCACATGGTTACGCAAGTAAAAAGATTAACACAGATCTATCACAATATTCTTCTTATGTTATTTCCTTTACTACGCAACACACAGACTCTCATGAAGTAGATTTATCTACAGGTTCGAAAAATCAACAATTCTCAGGAATCTCAGCTAATATTTATTCTTATCAGAATGTCTACTATAACATGTTTTCTCGCTTATATGGTGAGCAGAGAGCACTGGATCCAGCTGGTGCAACAGTAGAAGCTAACAAAATTATTCCTCATTGGGGTGATGTCAAGCCTTATATTGATAAGATTAAGCAAGACTATTTAAATAATGCTCAAATTAATGTTTTGCGGAATAAAATTCTAAATAACATTACAGACCCTGCTGCTTTAAATAACATTGTTAGTGAAGGAAATTCCTTAAACGATGCTATGAAAAAGCTTGGTAATAGTATCGGACAGTATGATTCTGATGGCAAGTTTACTAATCATAAAGTCGATACAACTAAGGCTTCAGATAGTTATAAATATGCTGATTCAGATAAAAAATTAGCTTATGACAATGCGACAAAAGCAGTAAGTAATATAATTTCTGTAGAAAAGGGTACAGTTAACAAAAGTAATGGTACCTATGCAGATCTAAAGACGGTAAAAGCGCTTACTGATGCTGAAAATAATGCTTGGAACGAACTTAATGGTGTCAAGAAGAACGCTACGGATGCAATAAAGGCTATTAATGATGCTGCAACAGCTAAGAAAGCAAGCATTAATAACTCTGCTATCTTAACTAATGAAGAAAAATCCGCGTTAGTTAACCAAGCACAAAAACTTGCTGATGACGCAATTGCTAACATTAATAAAGCAACAACTAACGATACAGTAAAAACTGCTAAGGACACTGGTGTTGAAAAGATTAACAACATGAATGTTCCAACTACTTCTGCAACTAAATCAGATGCTAAGGCTGCCATCGATCAAGCTACTCAGACTAAGGATGCTGCAATCGATGCTTCAAACTTAACTGCTGAAGAAAAGGCTGCTTTGAAGAAGACCGTTGCTGGTGAAGTTCAAACAGCTAAGGACAATATTGATGCTGCCACTAAAGACGCTGATGTTACTACAGCTAAGAACACTGGTG
>NZ_PCZF01000004.1:0-64327 GCF_002554115.1 Lactobacillus sp. UMNPBX4 | reverse complement strand
GAGTTGGATTGATCGTCTTTTGGTATCTGAAAGTTAGTTTTTTCCCAGACACTTTTTGTATTTAATTTAAATCGGTTAAACCATGTTTTTTCTTTGAAGTACGATAAAAAATATAAGCTATTAAACCAAAGAAAATAGGTCCAAATCCAGTCCAGAAAGCTGTCGCATATCTGTGTTCCAAAATTGGTTGTAAAACTGTAAATATAATACCCGTGCAAACAATTATTTCAACAAATACTACCAGCGCTACTGTCCATTTATAATTCGTAAATACTCTAAATTTACGCGAATAATCTTTCTTTAAGAAAAATGGAAATGCACCTATCAAAAAGATATATGGTGCAGTTGCAGCAACATTACCCATATCGGTCAAAATTTGATAAAAGCTTGTAGCTGCACTACCACCGAAGGAAACGACCGCAATTAACAAGCAGACGAAAACAGTTTGAGCCCACATTGCATTAGCAGGAATGCCATGTTTGTTTAATTTAGTTGCAGCCTTCGGCCAAAGACGTGGATCAGATCCCATGATAAAGGACTTAACGGGTGAATATAGTAATACGAAGAAAGCACCCATCATTCCCATTAATCCTGATAAGGCAATTGCTCTCGTAAAGATTTTACCAATCATTAAACTAGTCTGCGGATCCAAATGTAAGGCGGTACCGAACGCTTTACCCAAAGTCCCGTAAACCACATAAGTAATATTACCTGTGTTAGCACCGGTTTGAACGATATCCTTTTGATAATTAACCGAAAAACCGGTCATAAAGATCATTAAAACATAAGAAATAATCGTAAACAAACTACCGATAATTAAGCCCTTAGGGAAATCTTTTTCGGGATGCTTCATACTGTCAATTACCCCACCTACGGTCTCCATACCACCATATGCAAATACTGCATAGACAACAAAGGAAATAATAGTAATTGGAGTTTGGAAATCCTTATTAGGTGAAATAATAAAACTCTGCCAACCAGTGATTGGCTGTGCTAATTGTCCATGATTCATAATGATGACTAACAAACTAGATAAGATAAAAATCAAGTTCATCCCGATCATAAACCAGCCACCAATTGAGGACATGATCTTAATTCCAGTCATCCCTCTTGAAGAAAAGTATGTAGATACAATCATGAATAGAATTGCCAATACACCTATTAGCTGTGTTCCATGTAAACCAAATAAATTCCAACTCTGAGTTGTATCTTTACCAAAAATTAGCGCTGAAATCGAAATCCAGAGTCTTGAGGCACTAGATACTAGCCAAAGTACCCAGTTAGCCAGCCAAACAAAAGTCCCGATAAAGGCCCATTTTTCGCCAATAGAGCCCGCAAGCCAGGAGTAAATTCCACCTTTTGCATCGTGAAAGGCTGAACCATATTCTGCCATCATTAATCCAGCTGGAAAGAAAAAACAAATTCCGGCTAAAATAAACCAAATAATTCCGGCATAAGTCATTTGCCGGTATGAAACCGAGACATTACCGAAACCATAAACCGTAGTTATGATCATTAAAACCAGGCTTAAAGTAGTTAATGTCTTTTTCTGTGTTTTATTATCATCCAAGATGAAGCCTCTACTTTCTTTACTACACTTTCAATTTTAGCACCCTTTCTTTTAAGTAAATTTATTCTAATAATCATCTCATAAGAAAAAGCTGCTAACCCCAGTTAACAGCTTTCTCATTCTTTATTTACTAATTTTTTCTTCAATCCAGTTGCCCAGTTCTGCAACATGCAATTTAGTTACGGAACTGAATGTCAAAACCGTTACATGATCATAATTAAGATCTATGTTCTTTTTCAAACGGGACATTACTTTATTTACTTGGCTCTTTTTTATTTTATCAATCTTCGTACATACAACTAAAATAGGTAAATTCAGATATTGAGCATAATTATACATTGCAATATCATCTTTAGTTGGTTCATGACGCGAATCAATTAAAATTACTAATCCCTTTAAGTTGGGTCTTGTTTCCAAGTAATCTTGAATCATCTCACCAAATTCTTGGCGTTTCTTTTGCGAAACTCTTGCATAACCATACCCTGGTACGTCTACAAGATAAAACTCATCATTTACTAGATAGAAATTCAAGGTTTGCGTTTTACCAGGCTGTGAAGAGGTTCTAGCCAAGTTTTTTCGATTAAGTAGAGTGTTAATCAGACTTGACTTTCCAACGTTTGAGCGGCCTGATAATGCAATCTCAGGCAAATCATCCTTAGGATATTGATCTTCTCTAACTGCACTGACAGCATAACTACTACTTTTAATTATCATTAGCGCCTACCTGTGCTTTACTACTTTCTTTTTTATCCTTTTTACGAATAACCTTAGGTTCAGCATGACGCGTAATTACATCTTTGGTTACCTCAACGGCTTCAATGTCTTTTTCACTTGGAGTCTTGTACATGATATCCATAATTGAATTTTCAATTATAGTTCTTAAACCACGTGCCCCCATATTTCTTTGAATTGCCAAATCAGCAATTGCTTTAAGCGCACCATCAGTAAACTTAAGGTTAACACCATCAAGTGAAAGTAGCTTCTTATATTGCTTAACCAAAGCATTCTTTGGCTCAGTTAATACTCTTACCAAATCTTCACTGTTAAGCTTATCTAAAGTTGTGATAATTGGAATTCTACCAATAAATTCAGGAATCATTCCAAATTTAACTAAATCTGCTGTAGTTAAATGACGAGTCCAATCATCTGCATCAATTTTATCAACTTCATTTTCAGCACCGAAACCAATCGTCTTTTTACCTAATCTATTCTTAACGATTTGTTCAATACCATCAAAAGCCCCACCAACAATAAACAGAATGTTAGTGGTGTCCATCTTGATCATTTCTTGTTGTGGGTGCTTACGACCACCTTGAGGCGGAACTGAAGCAATAGTACCTTCTAAGATCTTCAGTAATGATTGTTGTACACCTTCACCTGAAACATCACGAGTAATTGAAACATTCTCAGATTTCTTAGAAATTTTGTCAATTTCATCGATATAAATAATGCCGCGTTGAGCACGTTCCAAATCGTAATCTGCATTTTGCAATAATTTTAGCAAGATATTTTCTACATCTTCCCCAACATAACCAGCCTCGGTTAATGTGGTTGCATCTGCAATTGCAAAAGGTACATTTAAGATTCGAGCTAAAGTTTGAGCTAAATAAGTCTTACCTGATCCAGTAGGACCAATCATTGCAATATTAGACTTCTGTAATTCTATAGAAGAATCAACATCCATTTGACTGATTCTCTTGTAATGATTATAAACAGCAACAGATAATACCTTTTTAGCACGATTTTGGCCAATTACGTATTGATCAAGTTGTTTTTTAATTTCCATTGGTTTTGGTAATTCACTTGCAGTTTTAACAGAATCTGCACGTAATTCATCATCAATGATTTTTTTAGATAAGTCAACGCATTCATTGCAAATATAAACGCCATTACCAGCGATCATTTTTTTGACTTGGTCTTGAGTTTTACCACAAAAAGAACATTTAATCTCTTCTTGATCTGTAAACTGATTTGCCATTATATTTCCTCCCTATACCTACCAAAATAGATTATCATAAATTAACATATTTTGATAAATATTAAGCTTAAATATCAAAAAAAGCGGCCTAAAGCCGCTTTTTAATGAGAAATCAGTAATAATTTATTTATTACTTACTTTCCTTCTTGTCTTCTGCTTCTTTTGCTTCAAGCTTTGCCTTAGCAACTTGCTTAGCATTATCAGTAACAAGATCCATAGCCTTACGTACAGTGATGTCGTGACTTAACATGTCGTCTGACAAAGTGTTACGTACAGTCTTTTCATCCATGTTGTATTCAGCAGCAAGGTCCTTGATTTCCTTATCAATTTCTTCCTTGGTTGCCTTAAGACCTTCTTTTTCAACAATAGCTTCAAGAACTAAGTTAGTCTTAACTCTTTCAGCAGCGTTCTTAGCAAATTGTGAACGTAATTGTTGTTCATTAGTATTGGTCAACTTGTAGTAAGTTTGTGGATCAATACCTTGACGTTGCATGTTACCTAAGTATTGGTTCAATTGAGTATTAACGTCGTCTTGAATCATTGCATCAGGAATTTCATCAACAGTAGCGTTCTTTACTGCACTTTCAATAGCTGCTTCTTGAATAGCATCGTTTGCAGCTTGTTCCTTTTGATCCTTCAATTGCTTCTTGATCTTGTCTTTTAATTCATCAAGAGTATCTACTGAATCATCAACATCCTTAGCAAACTCGTCGTCTAACTTAGGAAGTTGCTTTGACTTAACTTCGTGAATCTTAGTTGCAAAGTGTGCTTCTTTACCTGCTAAATCCTTTGCACCGTAATCCTTAGGGAAGGTTACAACAACATCAACATCGTCGCCTGCTTCGTGACCGATAAGTTGATCTTCAAAGCCAGGAATGAATGCGCCTGAACCTAATTCAAGTGAGTAGTTTTCAGCTGAGCCGCCTTCAAATTCCTTGCCATCAATAGTACCCTTGTAATCGATGGTTACAGTGTCGCCCTTAGCTGCCTTACCCTTCTTAAGAACAAGTTCAGCATTTTGTTCACGGCGCTTATCAAGTTCTGCATCAACGTCTTTTTGGTATACACGAGTATTTTGCTTTGGAACTTCGATACCCTTGTAGTCGCCTAACTTAACTTCTGGTTCTACAGTAACAGTAGCCTTCATAGTCCAGTCTTTATCTTTGTCCATTGATACTGGAACAATTTGTGGTTGACCAACTGCAGCAATACCTGCTTCCTTAACAGCAGCAGAATATGCATTTGGCAATACAATGTTTAAAGCATCTTCATATAATGCTTCTTCACCATAGTATTGATCAAAAATAACACGAGAAACGTGACCTTTTCTAAAACCAGGAACACGTAAGTTTTTCTTAACTCTTCTAAAAGCTTGATCCAAACCTAATTTAATTTCATCTTTTGAAATATCAAAAGTAAGTTCACCGGTTGTTTTACCGGTCTTTTCCCATTTTACAGACATTAATAAAATACCTCCAATGTCAAGTTTGAGTTTGCTTCTTGCATACTAAGTTATCTTACCTTAAACTGGCACAAAAAACAAATCTAAAAGAAAAAAGATGCGCTCCTGTGAAGAAGTGCATCTTTTTTGCTATATCGTTAGAAATTAGTCAAGGATTTCAGTAACCTGACCGGCACCAACGGTACGACCACCTTCACGGATGGTGAACTTAGTACCCTTTTCGATGGCAGCTGGCTTAATCAAAGTAACAGTGAATTCAGTGTTATCACCAGGCATAACCATTTCAGTACCTTCTGGCAATTCAATTTCACCAGTAATATCAGTGGTGTGGAAGTAGAATTGTGGACGGTAGTCTGAGAAGAATGGAGTGTGACGTCCACCTTCTTCTTTCTTCAAGACATAAACTTGAGCCTTGAATTCCTTGTGGGTTTGGATTGAGCCTGGAGCAGCCAATACTTGACCACGAACAACTTGGTCACGGTCAATACCACGAAGCAATACACCAACGTTATCGCCGGCTTCACCTAAGTCCAAAGTCTTGTGGAACATTTCCAAACCAGTAACAACTGACTTAAGAACCTTGTCTACCAAACCAACGATTTCGACTTCATCGCCGACCTTAACAGTACCACGGTCGATACGACCTGAAGCAACAGTACCACGACCAGTGATAGTGAATACGTCTTCAACTGGCATTAAGAATGGCTTGTCAGTTTGACGTTCTGGAGTTGGGATGTATTCATCAACGACGTCCATCAACTTAAGAATTTGTTCTTGAGCTTCCTTGTCGCCTTGTAAAGCCTTCAAAGCTGAACCACGAACAACTGGAATATCGTCACCAGGGTAATCGTATTCAGTTAACAAGTCACGAACTTCCATTTCAACCAAGTCGATCAATTCTGGGTCGTCAACTAAATCGCACTTGTTTAAGAATACTACGATGTAGTTAACACCAACTTGACGAGCAAGCAAAATGTGTTCACGAGTTTGTGGCATAGGACCATCAGTTGCAGCAACAACTAAGATAGCACCATCCATTTGTGCAGCACCGGTAATCATGTTCTTGATGTAGTCGGCGTGGCCTGGAGCGTCCATGTGAGCGTAGTGACGATTTTCAGTTTCGTATTCTACGTGGGCGGTGTTAATAGTGATACCACGTTCCTTTTCTTCTGGTGCAGCATCGATTTGTGAGTAATCTTCAGCCTTAGCCAAACCCTTGTCAGCTAAAACAGTAGTAATAGCCGCAGTTAAAGTGGTCTTACCGTGGTCAACGTGACCGATAGTACCAATGTTTACGTGTGGCTTAGTTCTAACGTAATGTTCTTTTTCTGCCATTAAAATGACCCTCCTGTAAATTTGCAAGAAGTCCGTTGAGATAAGTTAACGGATAATTCTCTGTTGAATATTGTACTACTTTCTTCGGCAATTGCCTAGTAAAAAAGCTTAAGCTAAATTGCCTAACGAAAATATCCTTTGCTAATTATACTAAATACTTTGAAAATGTAAACCTTTTTTACCTATTTTTTAATTTGGAAATTTTCGATAAATTTTTTCAAATAAATCTTGATGAGTTCTGCCATTTCTTTGTTGCAAATAAGCTACCAAATCGCTAGCAAAACTATCAGGTTCATCTACATAATCATCTAGCTTAGGGTACAAACTACCTAATACTAAATTGGTTTCACCAATCATAAGCGGTAATTGACTAGGATTATGACTAAATTTAGCCCCAATAGCTGAAATTATCTCTTTGTATTTAGGGGCTTTTTCTAAAAGCAAAGTATCTGCAGGAATAAATTCGGTTAAATCATCCAAAACCCACACTTTAAATTTATCTTTCAACTTTAGTCTAATAAGATCTTCACAAAGAGATAAGCGCACAGCGAATTCTGAAATAGGTTCTAATAAAATACTTTGAGCAAAAGTTGTAAAATTAACCAAATTTAATTTATGCAAGCTTTCATAATCCATTTGGTTAACCTGCTTTTTTGCCTTAAAAGACTGCATAATTTGCTGTTGCTTTTCTTCAGAAACAGGCTGCACCTTAAAAGGTAATTCTAACCCTGTAATTTCTTTTAACTGTAAAGCTTCTATTAAAAAGTTATTTTCCTTTAAAACTTTACAATACATCCGATATACTTGCTTATTAGAAAAAAGATCAGGCTCTTCTTTAATTAAAGCATAGGCCTGATCTTCTTGTTTATTTGCACAATAGAGATCACAAAGCTCCAAGATCACATCTAATGAATGCTCTCCTCGCAATGCTTCTTCTAAATTTTGAATTGCCGCAGCAAGATCTCCCTTGTGCTTATTTTCTTCAGCAAGTTTCAATAAATTCTTTTGACTTACTGATGTCATAATTATTCTTTCTTTTCTTTATTATTTCTTGTTTTATTGTTTGATGAATGTGATTTGTTATTTTCTTGCTTTTTCTCATTACGCTTTTGCATAGCACGATGACGGTTTTGGTTTACTTCCATCACAACTGGCAAAATAACGGGACGACGATTTGTTTTCTTATATAAGAATTTCTCCAAATCGCTGCGAATATCTTGCTTTAATTCTGTCCAATCAAACTTCTTGTGCTCGAAGTTGCTGTTAATTGCCTTTTTAATCACATCAATTGAATCATTCATCAACTGTCTATTGGCTTTAATGTAGACAAATCCACGGCTAGTTACTTTAGGTTCTGCGATAATCTTTTTCTTTTTACGATCAATTGTAACTACAGCAATGAAAATACCATCATCAGAAAGCACTTCTCGATCGCGCAAAACAATGTTACCTACATCACCAACACCTGAGCCATCGATCATAGTGTCTTCACCAGGGACAGGATCAGATAAGTAGAAGCGTTTCTTCTTAAAGTCGTAGTCTAAGCAATCACCATTTTTAGTAATATAGATATTCTTAGGACTCATACCAGTCTTAATAGCCAAGCTACGAACAATTTCTAATAATCTATACTCACCAATAACTGGGATTAAGAACTTAGGCTTTAAAGTATCAATCAATAATTGAATATCACGACCGGTTGCATGCCCACTAGTATGCATGTTGCGGCCCAATTGAATAACTGTTCCGCCTGCTTTATAGACAAGGTCACTGGTTTCAGCCACCATAGTTTCAACGGCATGAGATGGAGTTGTAGCAATAAAGACTAAATCACCATCATGAATAGTAATCATACTATGGCGCTTCTTAGCCATTTTTTGTAATGAGTTAAGTGGTTCACCCATTCGACCAGTTTCCAAAATAACTGTTTGATTATCTGGCACGGTCTTTAAATCCTTAACTCGCATTAAAAGGCCATCTGGCACATCTAAATAGCCTAATTTCATTGAAGTTCTAACAATTTTAGCCAAATCACGACCAGTTAAAAGTACTCTCTTTCCAGTAGCTTTAGCTGCGTTTAGAACTTCTTGCACGCGATTCAAATTAGATGCCTTAGCTGCAACGATAATTCGACCAGTTGCATTTCTAAAAACATTAGTTACAAAGTTACCAATATCTTGTTCTGAAACATTAGGATATGAAGCTTCCGCATTTGATGAATCACTTAAAAGAGCAAGAACTCCTTTTTGTTCAATTTCAGCTAAGCGATCCATATCAGTCCGGTAGTTGTCGGCAGCAGTTGGATCAAACTTGAAATCACCAGTATAAACGATCTCACCTGCTGGAGTATGAACATCAATACCTAATGAATCAGGAATTGAGTGGGTAGTATGGAAGAATGAGATACTTGCATTCTTAAAATCGATTTCGGTATCTGCATCAATTACGTGGAATAAACTATTTTTGCGATGCTTATTTTCACGTTGAACTTCTATCTTGGCAAGTTCAATACTTAATTGAGAACCAAATACTGGAATATCATACTTACGCAAAATATATGGCAATGCACCAATTGAATCAGCATGCCCGTGCGTTAAAAAGATTCCTGCTACTCGGTCTCCATATTGTTCAAAGAAATCAAGATCAGGAATTACTACATCGATACCGAATAAAGAACTATCAGGATACTTCAGTCCGGCATCAAGAACAAAAATTTCATCATTAACCTGAACGGCAAACATGTCTTTACCCTGTTCACGTACACCGCTCAAGACCATAATCTTTAGTTGATTAGCCATTATATTTCCTTTTCTATATTAAAATTTTTAATTTTTTATGGATCTAAAAGATCACAACGTAAAAATATCTGTTTCAATTTTAGCATAAAGGAGGAAAATATGACAGATGCAAAAAAAGCCAACCCTATGGTTGACTTTTCTTTCGTTATGATTAAGAAATTAACGACGAAGACCTAACTTCTTGATCAATTCACGGTAACGGTTAACGTCGTTGTTTTCTAAGTAACGAAGCAAGTTACGACGGTGACCGATCTTCTTAAGCAAACCAACGTATGAGTGGTGGTCGTGCTTGTGGCTCTTCATGTGGTCAGTCAAGTTGTTGATGTCTGCAGTTAAAAGAGCAACTTGAACTTCTACAGAACCAGTGTCGCCTTCGTGAGTTGCGTATTCTTTAATAATGTTGTCTTTTTCAGTTTTTGAAATTGCCATAAAAATTTCACCTTTCATAAATAATTGCCATTAACAACGTTTACCGTCGGTGTGAGCGGGTAAACAGCGTTAACGGTTCACTCGAACTATATTACACAATATTTTTTAAAAAAGCAAGCTCAAATTATCTTGCATCCCAAGTGGTTCTTAAGTATAATGGATGAAGTAAATTTCTAAATCATTGGAGGTGAATTTCATGCCACAAATCAAATCAGCTATCAAACGTGTTAAGACGCAAAACGCTACTAACAAACGCAACGCTTCTGAATTGAGCAAGTTAAGAACTGCTGTTAAGAAGTTCAAGAACGCTGTTGAAAGTGATAGTAAAGAAGACGTCTCCAAATTGCATTTAGAAGCTGTTCGCGCTTTGGACAAGGCTGCTTCAAAGGGCTTAATCCACAAGAACAAGGCTGCTCGTGACAAGAGTCGTTTAACTAAATTAGCAAACAAGTAATTTTACTTATTACTAATCAAAAAGAGAGAAGAAATTTGATTTCTTCTCTCTTTTTTTGCTTTAAACAGATAATACAAACAACTTTAAGAAATTGTCTTCATGATATGTTCCATTTTTGTAATTAAACTCCAGTTGAATTGCTTTTTGCAATAACTGCTCTAATTTAGACATATTTAACTTATTTTTTAAAGCCAATTTTACTCTATAGGGATGGACGCCGAGTTCTTTCACAATTTGTACTTCGCTTCTACCCCTTTTAGCTAGAATTTTTACCACTAATATTAATTCTAATTGGTTTTCAAAAACTGCTAGCAGTTGAATCGGATTTGTACCTTCTCTTAATTGATTATCAAGACGCTCTATGGCTTCTTGATAATTTTTATTTAATGCGGCCTCTAAAATAGCAAAAATATTTTGCGCTAATGATAAATCCACGTTCTGCATAACGGATTTTTCAGTGATCTTATTATCACTAGCTGCCATCTTTAATTTCTGATAATTACTTAAAATAGTATCAATAACTTGATCGCTGCGTTCAATTAATAGTTGCAAAGCAGATTGCGTAATAGTATATCCTTCAGCTTTAATAAGCGATTTTACTACTGCCCCTACTTCATAAGAACGAATAGTTGGCTCAACCACATTAAACTGCTTTAAGACCGTCTTAGTCAGCTTTTTACGACGATCAAGTTTATCATATGAAGCAACAATTACCACTACATCTTCTAATTCACTTAGATTATCAAAAATTTTCTGTAAATCATCCATCTGTTTCTTTAGCTTTTTTGGTACCTTTGCCGTTAAGAAAAATGGATTCTTTATAAGGATTAATTTATTTTCACTAAATAAACTCGACTCTGTCAAACTAGCAATTAATTCATCCAAACCATCATTTTCACAATCTACACTGACATGCTCTAAGTCCTTAAATTGATCTTCTTTAATATATGAATTAGCTAGATAATCATTAAGAAAATCATCTCCACCCCAAATCAAAGTATGGGGGTTATTATTATTCGTATTTTTAAATAAAGAAAGTAAGGTCATTTTTTACCCCGCTTCAAAAAGTAATTAAATTCTGATTTTTGCATTCCACCATAATACCAGCTAATCATACCACAGTCTTGGGTTGAA
Organism: Lactobacillus sp. UMNPBX4; assembly: GCF_002554115.1. Taxonomy (NCBI): domain Bacteria; kingdom Bacillati; phylum Bacillota; class Bacilli; order Lactobacillales; family Lactobacillaceae; genus Lactobacillus; species Lactobacillus sp. UMNPBX4. The sequence goes on along the minus strand of NZ_PCZF01000004.1, from coordinate 53,167 downwards.
ACCCATGGTATCTGTTGTTCACTAAGCGTGGTTAGCGTCTCTTGATGTGGGTGACCAAAACGGTTCTTTCGTCCTGCTGAAATAAAAACTTTTTGCGGATGAATCACTCGTAGAAAATCCGGATTGGATGAAGTTTTACTGCCATGATGTCCCAATTTGAAATAATCAACAGATAAATTGGATTTCTGCATAATCTCTTTTTCTCCTTCCTGGCCTAAATCTCCTGTAAAAAGCCAATTCTTATTGGCGACTCTAAAGAATAAACTTAAAGAATCCTCATTCTTTCCTTCTCCAGGTTGGTACGGATAAACCACATTAAACGTAATTTTAGGATCTTTTACTTGCATCCCTGCCAGTAGTTCAACTAATTTAGTATGTTTAATTCGACCATTTAATCTTTTTTGAAAAGAAGGATTATTAATCAAACCTTTAGCCATAAAAATTCTTTTCACATGAACTTGCTCAAGTAGCGGCCCTAAATCACCAACATGGTCTGCATCCTGATGCGAAACAAATACTCCATCAAGTGTACTAATCCCCAAACTTTTTAGAAAAGGAATAGTAATACGATTGACTTGGGGTGTTACTTTTTTACCCGAAAAATTCAGCTTTCCCCCTGTGTCAATCATATATGCCTTGCGCGGAAACGGAGTAGTAATCAAAATACTATCTCCTTGTCCTACATCAATCAAGGTTACTTGTCCTCGCAACGGAAAATGTATCATGCCGAAAAATATTAGATAAGTGCTAATTAAAACCATGCTTAATTCTTTTTTATTAAATTTCCATTCCGGACGTTCTCTTAAAGCAATTATCAGCAACATTGTTATCAATATTAAAATTAAACACTGCCACCAATTTATTTTGCCAAATGTTAATAACCCTAATTGGGTATTAGATAAACTACCAATTGCTTTTTCACCCAATTCCAAAATCTGTTCAAATAATGGAGCCAATTTTTTAGTAAAGCTAAATAATACGATATTGGTAAACGTTACAGGCATAACAACCCAATTAAAATAAGGGACCACCATCAAATTAAATAAAACAGTCAGGAAATTAACCTGGTAAAAATAAAACAGTAATAATGGCGTTAATAGCACATTCAATAAAATCGATTGTTGCATTTTGCCAAATTTATTTGTCAGCTGTAAGCCTAAAGCCAACAAATAACTCAAAATTGCTCCAGCTATCATAAACAGACGTGGCACAATCATAATATGCAAAATGCAAGCTAAGCCCAATATATCAATTGCCGCTACTCGATATCCTTTGAATTTGCAAATTTTACCTAGAAAGTACGTTAAGCTGGCCCTAACAAATCCTGCTTGCCCATAGCTTAAAAAGATGCCCAACAATAGCACTGCGCAACAACAAATAAATGCTTCTTCATCTGTCATTTTTAAGTAAAAACAGATTGTACTAATTATTAAGACGTATAATCCAACGTGCAAACCAGAAATGCTTAATAAGTGAATAACTCCCAAATCACGATAATTATTCAGAATTTCTTGATTTTCTTGCGCATTATTTTCACCTAAAAGTAATTCACTGGCAAAAAAGCCTAATAATTGTGGCATTTTTTGAAAATAATTTTGCAAATTAAAGCGCAATTTATGCAAACCAGTAATTACGTCATTTGATTTGACAGCCTTCATCTCGCAGCTAAAATATTTTATCTTTTGAGTGATTCCTTTTGCCGCGTAATAAGTTTGATAATCAAATTCGCCAATATTAGTTGCAGGTTCAATAATTCCGCATTCACCTTTAATCTGGCTAACTATCAATGGCAGTCCTTGCTTTAAATTATTTTCTTGTTCAGTTGGTACTTTGCCACTTATTAAGATTTTCCCCTGCTTAAAATGACCTACGCCCGTTAAATAATTATCTTTAACACGAACTTGATCGGGATAAATCTGTATTTGACTTTGCTCAGATAATTCAAAATGCACTTCTTTTTTATTCAAAATAATCGAACCAATAAATAGAGTGACTAGTACTAAAACCAATTTCAAGCTAGCAGCATATTTTTTTAACAATAAAAAAGAAAAATAACCAGCAGCAGAAATGCAAACTATTTTTTGACTGAATGAGTCACAAATAAATGCTAAAAAAGAGATTGCAATCAATAATAAAGCTGTTAATAAATAAAATCCAACATCATTTTTAAACAGTGAGTTGATCCTTGAGACTGGCAAAAGTCTTCTCTCCTATTCCTGATACCTGCATTAAATCCTCCACTTTTTTAAATGAGCCATTTTGTTCACGGTAAGCAATAATTTGCTCTGCTTTCTTTTCTCCTATTCCCGTTAATTTCTGTAAGCCAGCTACATCTGCTGTATTTAAATTAACCTTTTCCCCACTTCCTTGATTTTCAGAGGAGCTATTAGCAGCCGCTGAAGCTGAATTATTGCCCGTACCAGCAGTTAATGCACTATCTACTTTTTCGCCTTTATACGGAATATGAATTTTGTCTTGATCCTTTAATAAAATAGCCCGATTAATCGTCTTTAATTGCGCTTTATCCGTAGTTCCACCAGCGGCTTCAATTAACTCTTGCAATCTAGCCCCATTTTTTAACGTATAAACTCCCTGATGCTTAACGGCACCTGAAATATCGCAAGTTACTGTTTTAGACTCAGAAGAAGCAACATTAGACGCGTTGCTTGCTGAACTAGCATTAGCCGCAGAATTATCATTTGAGCTCATATTACTGGACTGACTTACTTTCTGATTATTATCAAATGAGGGCTCCTCTGCCCCATCTCCTTTTTTAAGCCATAGTCCACCTAGTAGCAATACAACCGCTACAATGAAATATAATTTCTTTTCCAACACAAATTCTTTAATTTTTTCAAAATCCATAAAATTTCACCTCTACTATTTAATACGCAAAAAAAGCCCAGAATTTTTTCTGGACTTTAATTTTTTTGCAAAAATTTTTAGTAATGTGATTTCAAATAGTTCAGAGCATCATCAAAAGTATCTACTGGAACTATTTTCATCTTTGTATGGATTTTTTTAGCAGTTCTTTTAGCTACAGCATAATTAGTTTCACTCTTTTTCACGCTTGATGAATCAGTTGGGGCAAAGAAGACTTCTGCTCCTTCTCGGCTGGCTGCTACTACCTTTTTATCGACCCCACCGATAATGCCGACCTTACCTGTTGGTGAAATTGTGCCTGTACCGGCGATTTTATGTCCATGACTAAGATTTTGCTTGCTGAATACTTCGTAACTTTCCAAAGTAAACATTAAACCAGCAGATGGACCACCGATTTCGCCAGCATTAATTGCTAGTTTAGGCTTAGTTTTAACTTCAACATGTTCAACTAGCTGAATACCAATTCCCGGTTTATTGGTTCCCTTAACTTTAACAACTTTACCGCTGATCTTCTTCGTTTGTTTTTCTCTTAAAACTGAAATAGTTATTTTGGAACCAATTTTTTGCTTACGTAAATATGTCATCATTTCTTCTGTTGAATGAAAACGATGACCATTTGCACCTAAAACAGTATCTCCGATTCTGAGTTTATGCTTAAAGCTAGAATTCTTTTGAACTTCCATTACATAAACGCCTAAATACTGCAAACTATGCTTTTTACCGGCCTTTTTAGCTGCATAATAAATCGCATTTTGTTGACTAGTTTCCATATACCAATCTTGCAACTCATTATATTGCACACTAGTCTGACCACCGAGTAATTCCTTGCTAGGAACTCGTTCATCATACGGCTTAGTGTAACTCCACAAGTATTGCAAAATAGATGCCGGCCGACTAGTTACGCTAACGGTGACTAAGTAAAAATTATCCGGCTTTTTATTTTTGGATTTAATAAACTGACTCACCGGAACCGCTTCACCCGGAGATTCAATAAAATAATCCGTTGGCCAAAATATTAATATACCAACAACTAAAATAGCAATAAGTGCAAGCAGCCAATTTCGTAATTGATGCTTCTTATTCTGCGTATTCATTGTTTAATTTCTTTCTTAAAGCCTTAGCAGCTTTTTCAGGTAAAAATTGACTAACGTCTTTGTCAAATCTAGCCAATTCCTTGATCATGCTGGAAGCTACAAACGAATTTTCTGGACTGCTAAACAATAAAACTGTGTTAATATCCGGAGCCAAGCGTTTATTAATTCCCGCAATTTCTTGTTCATATCGAAAATCAGCACTATTACGGACTCCACGTACTATTGCCTTAGCTTTTAATTCATGAGCCAAATCAACTGTAATCTCATCTGGCTTTTCTAAAACTTCGATGTTAGCAATATCTTTTAATGCATCCCTCGCAAAATCAGCTCTTTCTGCTGGAGAAAACAGATAATGCTTAGAAGTATTAGTCATTGCTACTAAATAAACTTTTTCAAAAATTTGAGCTGCTTTTTTTGCCGTTTCAATATGTCCATTTGTGATAGGATCAAAACTCCCTGGAAAAAGTGCAATAGTCATTTCTAATCCTTTCGATAAATTCTCACAATCGTTTTACCCAAATGGTGTTTCTTAATTAAGGAAAAGCCACTGATATCACCCAATTCAGTGTGATCATCAGTCTCTGCTACCACAGTTGCATTTGCATTCAACAATCCCAACTTATCCATTTGCAACATATCTTTAGCAATTTTTTCTTTAGCATATGGTGGATCCAAAAATACTAAATCAAATTTCTCTTGATTTTCTGCAAACAATTTTAATGCAGCATTGCTGCGCATATTATAAACGCTAAAACGATTTTCTTCTTTAGTTAAAGCTACATTCTTTTTAATAATAGAACAGGCGGCATGATTTATATCCACCAAACTGGCATGGTCGTATCCTCTTGACACGGATTCTATTCCTAAAGCACCGCTACCAGCATATAAATCTAAAACATTACCACCATTAAAAAATTGTCCTAATGAGTTAAAAAGCGATTCTTTAACTTTATCACTAGTAGGCCGAGTTTTATTGCTTTTTAAAGTAAATAAATTTCTTTTAGCATATTTTCCTGAAATGATTCTCATTGCATTTGATCCTCATTCTTTTCTTGTTCAAGTTGTAACTTTTTCTCCGCTTCTTTAGCCATTTCAACCAACTGCCCCTCAATATGTTGGCTATCTAAATTGACTTTTTCTTCTGGAGAAATTTCTACGTGATTTACAAAATCTAATTGTGCTATTTCATTTTTTAACTCTTTAGCTTCTTTGCGATTCACATACAGAACACAGTATTTCATATTCTTAGAGAAATAAACGATGTCACCATAATGACGCAGTTTGTATTGATCACTAACAGATCTTAGATAAATAATTAGTGCTACTCGTTTGGTTAAACGAGTATTTTCTATCTCTTGATTGATACTCACGCTATTGTTTCATCCTTTTCTTTGAGCATTTTTTCATTAGCAGATACATTTAAAACTAGCCCAATTGCGGCCGTTAAGACAATCATAGAAGAACCACCATAAGAAATAAATGGTAAAGTTACCCCGGTAATTGGTAATAATCCCAATACAGCTCCGATATTAAAAAATGCTTCAGTAAAAATAATCGTGGCAACGCCAAAACAAATTAGAGCATCAAATTGAGAAACAGCATGAATTCCCACATTCATGATTTCCAGCATTAAGTAAAATAATAAGCCAACTAACAAAATAGTTAAAATTACTCCAACTTCTTCAGCTGTAATTGACAAAATAAAATCAGTATATGGCTCTGGCAAATAGCCTCTTTTTTGCATACTATTGCCTAGCCCTACTCCTAATACGCCACCATTATGAATGGCATAGTACGAGTTAACTAACTGAGCTCCACCTTTTCTTTCTAATTCAAAGGGATGCAAAAACGACATTAATCGTTGAAATTGGTAACTCTTTTGCAAAAACTCAGGATTCCAAATAATGATTATAAGAACCACCAAGCCAATAACAAGTGCTATACCGATTAGCCAAGTTAAAGCTAATCTAGCTGGTATACCGGATACTGAAAACATTACTAGAGTAATCATAAACAGAATTGCAGTACCACCTAAGTCTGGCTCAACAATAACTAAGCACATTAAAAATGCAGCTAAAATAGCAGGGTGTGATAAATTATCCTTAATCTTACCTTTAACCAATTTACCATCCCTATGGTCTAAAACATAAGCCAAGTAAATAACTAAAGCTAATTTAGTGACCTCTAGTGGCTGTAAATTAATAAAACCTAAATTAATCCAACCTACAGCACCATTAACCGCTGCCGAACTATGGAAGAAGCGCAAAAAGACTAACCATAACAGCATTAAAATACAAATAATTAAAAAGCCCGCCACAAATTTAGGACTTTTAAATACCTTTATTTTTAGTGCAAAAAATGGAATACCAAAAAATAAAAATGCTACTAAAGCATAAATCGCTTGTCTAATACCATAAACACTTGGCTTAAAACCATTAACTAATAAAATATCTGAACTTGCTGAATAGACCAAAACTATCCCCAGAACTACCAAAATTAGATATGGGATAAATATACGATAGTTAAGGTATCTTAATTTTCGACGCACGAGCGTTGCCCCTTTTATGAAATAATACTTTTTCATTATAAAACAAAAAGGCCACCACTTCTATTAAGTGATGACCTTTTTAAGGTTATCTAAAATTAACCATTAGCACGAGCACGCTTCTTATCAGCCTTTTGACGCTCTGAAGTATTCAAGATCTTCTTACGTAAACGAATTGATTCTGGAGTTACTTCACAGTATTCATCATCGTTCAAGAATTCAATAGCTTCCTCAAGAGTCAAAGTTCTAGGGGTCTTAATTGCAGCTGCGTGGTCCTTACCTGCAGCACGAGTGTTAGTTAAGTTCTTACCCTTAGTTACATTAACTGCAATATCACGTTCACGTGATGATTGACCAACAATCATACCTTCGTAAACTTCAACACCAGCACCGATGAATAATTCACCACGTTGCTCAACTGATTGAAGTGAGTAAGTAGTTGATTGACCTTGGTTAATTGATACCAAAGCACCATTACGACGGCCTGGGTTCCAGTTCTTAACAACTGGCTTGTATGCTTCAAAGGTGTGGTTCATGATACCGTACCCACCAGTTTGTGACATGAATTCATTGTTGTAACCAATCAAACCACGTGATGGAACTAAGAATTCAAGACGAGTTTGGCCGTTACCAGTTGATTCCATGTTCTTCATTTCACCTTTTCTTTGTGAAAGTGAATCGATAACTGAACCAACGTATTCATCTGGAGTATCAATTTGAACAGACTCGAATGGTTCACACATAGTACCATCAATTTCACGGTAAATAACCTTAGGACGTGAAAGTTGTAATTCGAAGCCTTCACGACGAAGTTCTTCAACCAAGATTGAAAGGTGAAGTTCACCACGACCAGAAACAGTCCATGCGTTTAATTGATCAGTAGGTTCAACCTTTAATGAAACATCAGTACGAGTTTGACGGATCAAACGATCTTCAAGCTTCTTAGGAGTTACTTGGTCACCTTCACGACCTGCAAATGGTGAGTCGTTAGCAACAAAGTCCATTTGAAGGGTTGGTGGATCAATCTTAAGAAGTGGCAATGCTTCTGGATGTTCTGCTGAAGCAATTGTTTCACCAACGTAAATATCATTAATACCACTAATAGCAATGATATCGCCGGCCTTAGCTTCTTTAATTTCGTTACGCTTCAAACCGAAGTAACCAAATAATTTAGTAACACGGAAGTTTTGAGTAGAGCCATCACGCTTCATAACAGTGATGTTGTCTCCAACTTTAACCTTACCGCGGTAAATTCTACCAACACCAATACGGCCAACGTAGTCATCCCAGTCAAGCATTGTGATTTGAAATTGTAAAGGCTCATCTGAATTGTCGATTGGAGCAGGAATATTCTTAATAATGGTATCAAAGATAGGATCCATAGTTTCTTTTTGAGTACTTGGATCTGCATCATATGATGAAGTACCATTCAATGCTGATGCGTAAACAACTGGGAAGTCAAGCTGTTCATCGTTAGCACCTAATTCGATGAAGAGTTCAAGCACATCATCCAAAACCTTCTTAGGACGAGCACCTGGACGATCAATCTTGTTCAAAACAACAATTGGCTTTACACCGGCTTCCAAAGCCTTCTTCAAAACAAAACGAGTCTGTGGCATTGGACCTTCATAAGCATCAACCAAAAGTAATGCTCCGTCTACCATGTGCATAACACGTTCAACTTCCCCACCAAAGTCGGCGTGACCTGGTGTATCCAAGATGTTGATAGTAGTATCCTTGTATCGAACAGCAGTATTCTTAGATAAAATAGTAATACCACGTTCACGTTCAATAGCGTTTGAGTCCATAGCACGATCTTCCAGATTCATATGTTCTGGTAAAGTATCAGATTGCTTCAATAATTGGTTAACCAAAGTAGTTTTACCGTGGTCAACGTGGGCAATGATAGCAATATTTCTAAGATCGTCTCTTCTTTTTTCTGACAAAAGTATTCCTCCCCACTCTTCAATAAAAAAACTGTGACTCTGTCACAGTTTCGGTAACGCAGTAGCGCCTTATCGAAGTGCTTCTATTTTTGATCTGTATAGTTACGTTAGTGAATTTTACCACCTAACTGCACGCGGGTCAACGCTTAACAATAAGTTAACTTTTAATTGTTTTCATCTAAAATCAAGCAAAATCGCTTAAAATATGGTAAAAATATATTAGATAAGTTTTTTAAAAAGGAGTAATTATTTTGATCTTAATGAAAGATATCGTGCGTGACGGCGATCCCGTTTTACGCCAAGTTGCTAAGCCTTTAACTTTTCCGCTTAGCGACCACTACAAGCAATTAGCAGAAGATATGATGGAATATTTAGTTAATTCACAAGATCCAAAGATCGCTGAAAAACATCAACTTAGAGCAGGTGTTGGATTAGCTGCTCCACAAGTTGGCGAAGGCGTTCAAATGGCTGCGCTTTTAGTTCCTGATGATAAAGGTGAAATCATCTTTAAGGAAGTTTACGTTAACCCAGAAATAGTTTCTGAATCCGTACGTCAAGCTTGCCTTAGCGAAGGTGAAGGTTGCCTTAGCGTTGACAAAGTAATTAATGGTTACGTACCACGTCCAGACAAGTTAACTATTCATTACTACACTGTTGATGGAGAAGAAAAAACTATTCGCTTGAAAGATTATCCAGCTATTGTATCTTCTCATGAAATCGATCACCTTAATGGTCATCTTTTCTATGACAGAATTAATAAAAAAGATCCATTTGCACTTAAAGAAGATACTGTGGTTATTTCTTAATTGTTATTTAACCAAAAAAAGAGTCTGCATAATGATACATTCCCTGTCAAGTAGACAGTAGAAATACATAAAGCTTTTATTCCTCAGTTGATTAATAATCAGCTGAGGATTTTTTTAGCTTCTCTAATTTTCTTTTTGCTTATATCTTGCCAGTATCGTTCAATTCGATGATTTGGGGCAATGGGGCAGTTCTTAATATTACCCTTCATTGCTTCTTTGCGCATTTCACCAGCGGTCAAGCCATTGAAACGCTTCTGTGGATCTTCATTGATGTAGTAATCTATTGTTTTACAGATGGACTCATTAAGTTCTTCGTAACTAGCAACTTGAGGATGAAGAACAATTCGCATTTCTTTGATAATACCTTGCCAGCCTTCCATGGGACCATTATCAATACAGCAGCCAACGCGAGACATTGATTGTGTCATGCCTTGATTTCCTAGTTGATTCTGAAAAGGCGCACGAGTGAATTGAAATCCACGATCACTGTGAAAGAGCGGATGAGCATCTGGATAAGCTTCAATGGCTTGTTTATAGGCTGATTGAACTAAGGCAACATCATTTCGTTTACTAATTGCATAGCCGACAGGATAGCGATCATAGAGATCAAACACTGTACAAAGATATGCTTTAGGTAAACTAGGTACTACAACTTCAGTGATATCTGTACACCATTTTTCATTAGGTTTAGAAGCATTAAAGTTTCGCTTTAATTTGTTTTCAGCTGTTTTTTCTGGTGTTGTGTGTTTGAATTTAGGCTTCTGGTATCTCGGCTTTTGAGATCTGATGCCATTAACACACATTAAACGATAAACAGTTTTATGATAAATTGGCGTTTCATCAGGCATTTGACGATTAACTGCCATGGTCATCTTTTCCGTTCCAAATAGACTGTTGTTAGACTCAGTTATTTCAATAATCTTGGCTTCAATTCTCTTGTCTCGCTTTTCTCGCTGACCAGGCTCGCGTTTAGTGTCAAAGTATCTATAGTAGGCTGATCGTGCTATCTTAGCCCATTTACACATTAAATCGATTTTCCAATTGTACTTTTGATGACAGTCACGAATTAACTGATACGTATCTTTTTTCCAGCGTCTTCTTATTGCGGCTTGTCTGTATTTTGGCTGTCCGGCAAGCACATCCTTTCTAGTTGATCCAATTTTTTTAGGAACTCATTCTTAGTTTGTTCTTCTTTGAGCTGACGTTCTAACTCTGCAATTCTGTGATTAGCTAGTTCTAATTCCGTTAATTCTTCAGATTTCTTATGTCTACCTCGTTTATCTGTTAAGCCAATTTCACCTTTAGCCAAATATTTATGTGTCCAGCTATAAACCTGCTGGTAGGAACAGTTATATTTAACAGCTGTTTGAGTGTAATCCTTATTGTATTTAAGACAATATTGAACGATTTCAATTCTTTCTTGCTGGGTAGTTTTCCTTCTTGCTTTAGCCATATGGACCTCCGGGTGGGGATCATAATCCCAATTCTCTATATGACTATTATACTTGGAAACCCATTTTCTTACTGTTTCTCGACTTCTAATACCATATTTATTGGCTAAAGTTAATAATGATTCTTTACCGCTTAAATATTCTTGTACAATATTTTCTTTGAATTTTTTAGAGTAATGTTTATTATGCAGGCCAGAACTAAGGAACATATTTCGGTTACTTTGATATTGAAGAGCCCAATCTCTCACTCGATGGTCCCCGTTTTTACCTGTCATATTAAGCTTTTTAGCTATTTCAACAGCACTCAAATTACCATTCAAGTATTGTTCAACTGCCCATTTCTTTTGATCAAGTGTGTATTTGCTTTTTCTAGACATAGAAAAATCCCACCTCCGTGAATGATTGAATACTTTACGTGTTTCAATCGTCCACTTTAGTGGGATTGTATCATAAGCAGGCTCTTTTTATATAATAAAAAACCACTGGGTGACTGGACCAGTGGTTCATACATTGGGAATTAAGAAGATTGAAGAGACTTCTTATAGCGAGTAAATGAGTTTATTCATCATTCACTACAAATTCATAGTACAACTAATGTTATTTTACGTCAATAATTATCAAGAGAATTCCTTAATGATTTTCAAATGAATATAGATCTAAACATATTTATATACTTACCTTTACAAATATGATAAAATTTTTATTAGCTATAGAGTAATTTCACTCTAAATTGAACGTTTATACATTAATTAAGGAGAATCATTTATGATTTACAAAGTTTTGTATCAAAAAGACAAAATTGTCAACCCACGTAGAGAAACTACTCAAACTCTTTACATGGAAGCTGACAACATGGTCGAAGCAAGAAGTACGGTTGAGGACAACACCCCCTATAACATTGAACTCATCCAAGAATTAACAGGCAATTCTTTGGCTTACGAAAAAGAACACGCTGACTTTAAGTTAACTACGTTCGATAAGAAGTAATAAAGAGTGCGAATTAAAAATAATGAAGTAGCCGTTTATGCAATCGGGGGTTTGCATGAAATCGGTAAAAATATGTATTGTGTCCAGTATCAGGATGAAATTATCATCATGGACTGTGGTATTAAATTCCCCGAAGACGATTTATTAGGTATTAACTACGTTATTTCAGATTATTCATACCTAATCAAAAACCGTAAGAAGATTAAGGCTCTTGTAGTTAGTCACGGACATGAAGACCACATTGGTGGTATTCCATTTTTATTGGAAAAGATTCCTGAAATTCCTGTTTATGCAACTCCATTTGCCCTCTCATTAATCAGAGGCAAATTGGAAGAACATGGTATTTTGAAGACTACCGAACTGCATGAAGAACATGAAGATACGGTTTTAAAATTTAAGAAATTATCTGTTTCTTTCTTCAGAACCACACACTCCATTCCTGATACTTTAGGAATTGCTGTTCATACACCGCTTGGTGCTGTTGTCTTTACCGGTGACTTTAAGTTTGACTTAACTCCTGTTATGAATCAACCTGCACCAGATTTCCAAAAAATGGCTCAATTAGGTAAAGAAGGTGTACTTGCCCTTCTTTCAGATTCTACTAACGCTGAAGTTAGTCAATTTACTAAATCTGAAAGATTCGTTGCACAGTCGCTTCATAATATTATTACTGGTATTCATGGGCGAATTATTTTCGCTACATTTGCCTCTAACCTTTATCGTGTTTCTACAGCTATACAAGCAGCTATCGATACAGGTAGAAAAGTTGCCATTTTTGGACGTAGTATGGAAAATGGTGTAGATAACGGAATCGATTTAGGATACTTAAATGTTCCAAAGGATTTAATTGTTGATGCAGAAGAGATTAACAAGCTGCCACCTGACAAAGTTATGATTCTATGTACTGGATCACAAGGTGAACCATTAGCAGCTCTTTCAAGAATTGCCAATGGTACTCACAGACAAATAACTTTACAGCCTGGCGATACAGTTATCTTCTCTTCTAACCCTATTCCAGGAAACACATTGAGCGTTAACCACTTAATTAACAAATTAATGGAAGGCGGCGCTAATGTCATTCATGGTCGTGTTAACAACGTCCACACTTCTGGTCACGGTGGTCAAGAAGAATTAAAGATGATGGTTCGCTTATCTAAGCCTAAGTACATGATTCCAGTTCACGGTGAGTACAGAATGCAGGTTATTCATACACAGTTAGCACAAGAAGCTGGTGTACCTGCTGAAAATACTTTCGTGTTGTCCAACGGTGAAGTTGTTTGTTTTGGGCCAAATGGAGCTAGAATTGCTGGTAGAATCCCTGCAGGCGATGTTTATGTTGATACTTCGGGTACTGCAGATGTTGGTAATGTTGTCGTACACGATCGTCAAATTCTTTCAGAAGAAGGTTTGGTTGTCGCTGTAGCAACTGTTGATTACAAACATAAACGTGTCTTAGCTGGTCCTGATATTCTCAGTCGTGGTTTCGTCTACATGCGTGAATCAACTGAACTGATTAACCAAGCACAAAAGCACGTCTACCACGTTCTTCGAAATGAAATGGCTAAATCAGACAAGCCTAAAGAAAGTGATATCAAGAAGGCAATTTCTGAAAATCTTTCTGATTTCCTTTACTCTAAGACTGAACGGCGACCAATGATTTTGCCAATTATTATTGAAAAGAAATAAAAAATTAGACTCCTTCGGGAGTCTTTTATTTTGAATATAAGATATATGAATAAAAAAATTAAAGTACATTTATTAGTTAATGAAGTAGCTGGAAATGGAAATGCTGTTGCAGCTGACCATTCCTTGCAAAAGGTATTAAATAATCTAAATATTCCATTTAGTCATAAAAAGAGCAATTATCCTGGCGAACTCATTAAGTTGGCTGAAGATTATGCCAATAAAAATCCTAACCCAAATGATATTTTAATCGTTGTGGGTGGTGATGGATCTTTCAATGAGGTTTTAAATGGCATTAAAAGATCAAATTTCCCTGAAACACCTATAACATATTTACCTGCTGGAACTGGCAATGATTTTGCGCGAGGAGCTGGATTAACTAACGATCCTTTGCAACTAGTTAATAATTTATTGCAAGATCCCGAGCCGGAACGCGTTGATTGCGGATTCTTTACTTCAAATATAGCTAAAATGCCGCATGGTTATTTTGTTAATAATTTTGGAATCGGCTTTGACGCATTTGTTGTTCATGAAAGCAATAATGAGAAACTAAAGAAAAAGTTAAATCATGTTAATTTTGGTAATTTGATTTATGGCTTAAATATTATTAAAGCTCTTGCAAAACAGAATACATTTACGGTTACGATCAAAACGGCAAATGAAACTGTGCGCTACGGGGATGCTTATTTCGTGACTACTACCAATCATCCATATTTTGGTGGTGGAATTGCGATTTTACCCAAAGCTGACATTTACAGTCATCATTTAGATACTGTGATCGTAGAAAAGCCCAACTTATTCAAATTTATCCATCTTTTTGGCAAATTATTAAAAGATGGATCACATGTAAATGCTCCCCAATTTCACTATATAGAGGCTAAAGAGATTCAAGTTACAACTCAAAAGCCAGAGTTTGCACAAATTGACGGTGAAGATTATGACGCCCAAGATTTTAAATTAACATTTAAAATAGATCACTTTAATTTGTTGAAATAAGCAAAAAAGCTAAGGTTTTCATTCAGATGAATGATTATCTTAGCTTCTTTTTATAATTTAATATTTTCCATTCCAATCATTGGATCTATCTCACCTGAATAAATCTTTTCAGGCGTCAAAATATAATCTTCTGGTTCTTGTTTTTCAGATTCAGGTGCTGCAACTTCATCTTTTGTTTTTTCTTCACTAGTTTCAGTAACTTTAATACCCAATTGAGCACAGATTTTATCTGCCAATCCAGTTTTTCGATCATTTCCTGGCGTATTAAAAGCTGCTGCAAAGGCTCGTGGATCTCCTACTAAAACCAAATTTTTCTCAGCTCGAGTAATCGCCGTATAAAGCAAATTTCGTTTAAGCATCACATAGTTCTGCATAGTCAAATTCAAGATAACTAATGGAAATTCTGAACCTTGTGACTTATGAATAGTAATCGCATACGCTCTGGTTAAATCAGTTAAATCTTTTTTACCAAAACTTACTTCCCGATCATCAAAATTAGCAACCATGCATTCTTTAGAATTATCTTCATCGATACTAATTATTTTACCAATTTGGCCATTATAGATATCTTTTTCAGGATTATTTTGCAATTGTAAAATTCGATCACCAATTCTGAAAATTTCATTGCGTACTTCTAAAAATTTACTCTTAGCTTTAGGCGGATTCATTATTTCTTGAATAACATCATTTAAATTGTTTACTCCGCCGCTACCATGATACATGGCACTCAATACTTGGACATCATCCTTATCAAAGCCACGTTTTAAAGCTAATTTGACAATTTGTCCTACTGCATCCCCCACCAACTCAGGTCTACAGCTAATAAATGAATAATTCTTAGTCTTCTTAAATAAAGCTTGTTGGTCTCTGCCCTCATTTACATCGTGAGCCAGCGTAATAATCGTTGACTCATCCCCTTGTCGGTGAATTTGCTTTAAAACTGTAGTCGGAAAAGCATGTGACTTAATTAAATCGCTAAATACGTTCCCCGCACCGACAGAAGGTAACTGATCCTTATCTCCTACAAACACAATATGACGAGTTTGGTTAATGCTAGAAAGAAGCTGCTTAAACAAGAACATGTCGACCATAGACATCTCATCGATGATCAAAATTTCACCATTTAGCTCATTTAGATCTTCAGCATTTGCGTCTCCAATGCCTAACCCTAGAAGTCGATGAATCGTTTTGGCACTAATTCCGGTTATTTCTCCCATTCTCTTAGCAGCTCTACCAGTTGGCGCTGCTAATAAAAATGGTGGATCTTCACTATATAGCGATGAAGCAGGTATTTCTGCCAATTTTCTTAATGCTAGCAATATTCCATTGATAATAGTGGTTTTACCTGTCCCAGGACCACCTGTCAAAATCGAAATAGGATTGTTCAAAGCATTCTTGATAGCAAGCTTCTGTGTGTCATCATACTTAATTTTTAATTCTTGCTCCGCATCCTTGATAGCTTGTTCAATTTTCTTATCGCTATACTGTTCATCATCCTGTGCTTTTCTACTTTCCATCAAACTCTTCATAGAACGGGCAATATCGACCTCTGTTTGATAAATATTTTGTAAAAAAGCATTTTCACCATCAACTATTACTTTGCCCTTTTTCTGCAATTCATTTACACAAATCGCAATTGGATCAAATTGTGGGATTTGCAATAATTCTTTAGCACCAGTCAGTAAATCGGATAGTGGAACATAAGTATTGCCTTCACCACTCAAAGCGTCTAGCAGAACCTGATAAATGGCCCCATTTATTCTTCTTGGATCATCATTGGGTATCTCCAATTGCTTGCCGATGGTATCTGCCGTTTTAAATGCATAACCTGTAATTTCATTAACGGCAGCATAAGGATCCTCTTTTAATTTATCTAGAGCTGCTCCATGATAACATTGGTAAATCCTAGCGGCTACCTGTTTCCTTATTCCATATTGAGCTAGTTTTAAGACGATTTCAGAATAAGAATCCATCGAATTTAGACCCGACAATAAGCTATCTTTTTGCTTTTTAGTTAAAGATAACGTGTCGATTTTAGCAGGATTTTCTTTTAAAACATCTAAAGCATTTAATCCCAATTCTTCAATAATGGTACCCGCTGTTTTTTTACCAATACCTGGGAATTTATTAGAACTCAAATAATTAGTGAGTGAGCCTTCTTCATGAGGCATGATCGGCTTATAGCTATTAGCGCGAAATTGTAAACCGAATTTTTCATGCATAACCAGTTTACCATCGAAGCGATAGCTACTACCAATTTGCACATCACCAAAATTACCAGTTACCTTAATTTCGCTACGTGAATAATTTTCGAGTGAACCAATGATTTCAACATCGAGGATTTTATATAAATCTTTATCATTTTCAAAAACAATCCCGTTAATTTTACCGGTGAATTCGCTCATTACTTTTTCTTTTCCTTATCATTCAGCATTTTCATAATTGAAGCATATTGATCCATTGCCCGCTTATAGTATTTTTCATCCATTGCTTTCGCTTTTGCAAAATATGCTTCTGCCTGAGTTCGATCTTTTTCCATGGTAGAAACACCAAGCAAGAAATATATCTTAGCTGTTCGCCTATCTTTAGGAATCATGAGATAGGCTTGCTGGGCTTGAGCATTTTCGCCTAAGCTCATCCAAATATCCCCTAATAATTCTTGCACCTTATCATCAACTTTTTTGATTGTTAAAGCATACGCAAGAGCTTTTTGGCTCTGACCTAATTTTAAATAAGTTAATGCCTTCTGATATAAAGTCAAATCGTCATTAGGAATTTGGTCCAATAATGCCAAAGCTTTATCAAAATCACCCTGCATATAGTAGCTAACAGCTAAATTGTAATTTAACTCTTGCGGCTTTTTAACTAAGTGCTGCGCTTGTTCCAACAGCTGCTGTGCCTGATCTACACTACCTTGTTCAATTAAATAAGTTGATAATTGCAAATAGTTTTCAATTTTCTGTGGTTTTTGATCAATTTTTTGAACTAATAAATGAATCGCCTGATCAACCTTGCCATTATCATAAAGCTGTGCAATTTTTTTATCCATTACAGTGAATCCGTCTTTGATAACTTTCTGCCTAAATAACTAGTTTCGTTCCAAACAACTGGTTTAAAAGTCTTACCACCATCAAGCGTTTCAAGTACTGTTAAACTGGTATTGCTTAAACCGCCATTTTTACGAATATCTTTTAAAGGATAGCCTAACAAACCACCCATAATTGCTGATAAAGCTGCTCCATGACTGACTGCTAATACTTTATCATCATCATTCGGGAATCTTTCAGCCATTTCTTTAGCAAAAGACTTGCCACGAGCAATTACGTGTTCATAATCTTCACCATGTAATTCGGTGGGATCATACTTATCCGGATGATGCCAAAAGTTGTTCATTTGCTCAGGAAACTTCTTTTCTGCTTCCGCAAATTTCATTCCTTCCATATCACCTAAGTTAAATTCACGTAATCGTTCATCAATCACTACTGGCAAGTTGGCATTCATAGCATTATCAATACCTTGAGCAGTATTAAAGGCACGATCTAAAGGACTAGCAAAAATACCTCTAAACTTAGTTCCTTTTAAATGTTCACCTAACTTCTTTATATCTTTTAAGCTTTGTGGCAAGAGTGGTGAATCACCATGTCCACCTTGAAAACGACTTGCTAAATTCCATTCAGTTTTACCATGACGAACAAAATAAATTTGCATTTTTATCCCCCAAACATGTTTAATTGATATAACTAGTTTAGCACAAAGAAAAGGGCGTTCGAAAATTCGAACGTCCTTTTTTAAAATTCATTTTATACTAATTGCAATTGCTTGTCTTCTTGGTAAGCAGCATCAATATTTCCACCACCAAGACATTCTTCACCTTGGTACAAAACAAGAGCTTGACCAGGAGTAACTGCACGAGCTGGTTCATCAAAGCAAACGTCAGCAGTATTATCATCTGCATGATACTTAACAGTTACACCAACATCACATTGACGATAGCGGAACTTAGCGCTGCAGTGAAATTCCACATCATGATCTGGCTTACCAGTAAAGAATGACATATCACTAGCCTTCAAGCGACTCGCGTAAAGAAGCTTACTATCATAACCCTGTTCTACGATTAATTCGTTCTTCTTTAAGTCCTTACCAACAACAAACCATGGATCTGTTGATTCCCTAGTTGAACCTAAACCTAAACCTTGTCTTTGACCAATAGTGTAGTACATTAAGCCGGCATGTTCACCAACCACTTTGCCATCAGGGGTAACCATCTTACCTGACTTAGCTGGTAAAAATTCGCTCAAGAACTTTCTAAAGTTTCTTTCACCGATAAAACAAATACCAGTAGAATCTTTCTTCTTAGCAGTAGCCAAACCATTAGCTAAGGCAATTTCACGCACTTGAGGTTTAGTTAAGTTAGCAAGTGGGAAAATAACCTTCTTAATCTGATCTTGATTTAATTGACTTAAGAAGTAAGTTTGATCCTTATTCCCATCCTTCGGACGCATCATATGAGTAAGACCATTTGCATCTTTAACAGTTTTAGCATAATGTCCCATTGCAATATAATCAGCATCTAGATCCATCGCAAAATCTAAAAATGACTTGAACTTAATTTGACTATTGCACATTACGTCAGGATTAGGCGTTCTTCCCTTTTTGTACTCATTTAAAAAGTATTCGAAAACACGATGCCAGTATTCTTTTTCAAAATTAATTGAATAGTATGGAATACCGATTTTATCGGCAACTTTCTTTACATCTTCGTAATCTTCAGTAGCGGTACAAACACCAGAATCATCAGTATCATCCCAATTTTTCATGAAAACACCGACAACATCATAGCCTTGTTGTTTGAGTAATAATGCTGATACTGATGAATCTACACCACCACTCATACCTACAACTACTCTAGTCTTGCTATTGTCAACCATTATTCAATCAATCCTTTACCTCAAGCAATATCTTACGCTCTTCAAGATCCTTCAAAATGTAATCTAAAAGATCTACAGTTGGCGCTAATTGCTTGTTTTTAAAAATATTAACCTTTTGCAAACCATTGCGATCAGTAACAACCATCGTTAAATGAGATAAATCCTTATTAACAGTCATCTTTAACTTAGTTGGTGCATTATAAGGTGAATCATTATACAAAGGATGTTCATAATTAAAATTACCCTTAGCAGTCTTCACAAAACCAGCATCAATTAAAGCATAAAGTTTTAACTCTGGATTTAAAGTAAACTTACGTTTATCACCATTAATCACAACTATATTTGCCATATTTTCCCTCACTTATTTATAATAAGTTACTTTCTTTTTAAAAGCAACTATTTTCTTTTAGATTGAATTCTTTGAACAATTTTTACCAGATTTTCAGCAAATGATTCTACTTCTTCATCTGTATTATACCGCCCAAACGAAATACGAATTGATTCATTAATTCGAGGAGAATCTGCACCAAAACATGCAATTAATACATGTGAAGGTTCAAGTGACCCTGCGGTACATGCGGAACCACCTGAGACAGCATAACCGTTTAAATCTAAATTAGTTTGTAATGAAGTAGTAGAAACACCCTTAAACCATAGATTTAAGACATGATGAGAATATCCAGGACCATGACCACCATTGATTTTATAATCAATCTTATTTTGATCAAGTTGGTTCAAAATAAGATCTTGGAAATGCGCATATTTTGCCTGAAGATCATCATGACCAATATTGGTCAGTTCTTTAACTGCTTCGCCAAAGCCAGCAATACCGGGTACATTTTCAGTTCCAGCACGACGTTTAGTCTCCTGTTCACCGCCTAAAACCAAATTTGGCAAATCAATATCAGAATTCTCATACAAAAATCCTAAGAATTTTGGTCCATTAATTTTATGAGCAGATACTGATAATAAATCAATATTCATTGCTTTGACATCAATATCAATCGTTCCCATGCCTTGAACATTATCAACATGGAAATATGCATTGCTCTCTTTGACCAATTCGCCAATTTCTTTAAGTGGCATAATGGAACCTACTTCATTATTTACGGCCATAATCGATACTAAAATTGTATCTGGCGTTAATTCTTTTTTCAGTTCATCTAAAGAAATATGTCCCGTCTCATCAACATTTAAATAGACAACGTTGTAGCCTTCATCTTCTAATCGCTTCATAGGATTTAAAACTGAAGGATGTTCAATTTGCGTGGTAATAATCTTCTTACCAATATTTTTTCGACTGTATGCTGTACCAAAAATGGCAGTATTATTACTTTCTGAGCCACCGGATGTAAAGATAATTTCATTATCTTTAGCATTAATACTTGCGGCAATTTGATGACGAGCTCGATCAATCACATTTCTTGCTTGACGTCCCAACTCATAAGTACTTGATGCATTACCAAAATCATTTTTCATTTCATCAGTAATTACATCAATTACCTTAGGAGACATAGGAGTAGTCGCAGCGTTATCCAAATAAATTTCACGCACGTTAATTCATCTTTTCTACGTAATCACTAATTAATTTAGCAGCCTTAGCTCCAACCTTTTTAACAAATACATCAAAGTCTTCACTTGCACTGCCATCACCATTATCAGAGATTGCCCGCATTGCAACTAATGGCTTATTAAAAGCATGAGCAACTTGAGCAAAAGCAGCACCTTCCATTTCACAAGCTAATGCATCAGGGAAGTTCTCTTTTATTTCATCCTTTTGCTTAGTTGAAGCTACAAATGAATCTCCAGTAACTACTAATCCTTCACTAAAAGCAACATTTTGCTTTTTAAGATATTCAGCGAATGCAGCTCTTTCTAGTGAATCAAGTACAAATTGAGCTGGTTGTTGTGGGATTTGGCCTTCTACATAATCACCTGCAGCAGTATTATGAGCATCATAATACATGAAGACATTAGGCAAAACTAAATCTTCTTGATGAATATCCTTATGTAAAGCACCGGCGGAACCAGTCATAAAGATAACATCAATATCTACATTGCTTAACAAACTAGCTAGGTTCATCGCAGCTTGAACTTTACCAATACCACTCAAACCTAAATAAACATCATTTCCGTTAACAGAAAAATGTTCGAATTCAGTTGATCCGAACATTTCTTTTTTTTCTGCGTGGAAATGATTACGATAAAATTCGGCTTCTTCAGCCATTGGAACAATAATCGCAATCTTCATAAATTTCCTCGTTTCAAATTATAAATGAAATAATGCTAAAAGCACTAAAATAATTAAAACAAACACTATCAGAATAGCACTGTTCAGTCTTTTTTTCAGTTTTAAAGACTTTTCTTCGCGCATCTTTTCTTTATCGATAGGCTGCTGTGCTTGATAAAACTCCTCTCCATCGCCTTCCAAAGGACGTCTTCTTTCAGAATCATCCCTTTGAAAATCAGGATTAACATTAACTTCTTCTGTTGCATCATTATCAGTAAAAGCAGATTTAACTTTGTCTACTAAACTTTTTTTCTGTCTTTTACGATAATCAGAACGCTTTTCTGTCATGATTACTTATTACTTTCAGCTTGAGCATTGCGCAATAGCATATTTTCCCAAACAGAAATGGCATAAATTGTCTTAGCATCGACAATTTTTCCTTCTGCTAATAAATTCTTTAATTCATCTAAACTATACCAATCAGAAGTTAAAAATTCATCTGCATCTAATGATCTCTTTTCAGTCAACTTAGTTAACGTATCACAATAGAAAAGATGCATTTTTTCATCACAAAAGCCTGGTGTAGAATAAAATTCACTAACTTTTTCCCAATATTCTGCCTTGTAGCCGCCTTCTTCATTCAATTCACGCTTCATAGCATCAAGAGGACTAGTGTCAGTTGGGTCAACAATTCCAGCTGGAATTTCTAAAGTGACTTGCTTGATAGCTTCACGCCATTGTTTTACCAAAAGCATTTCTTGTTGATCATTAATTGCAATAACACAAGATGCAGGGCGATGCTTAACTATTTCTCTAGTCGCAGTATCGCCATTAGGTAATTTGATTTTTCGAACAGATAAATCCAAGATTCTACCTTGAAAAATCTGTTGCGATGAGATTTCTGTTTCTTCTAAATCCACTAAGTCTCATCCTCCTTTTTTAAGCTAAATATACATTAACACATTGTAGGCCATTTTTTCCTTGAGCTAATTGATATTGTACTCGATCGCCTACTCGTAATGATTTATAGCCTTCTTCCTTAATAGCTTTATAGAAAACGAAGTACGATTTGTGGTTGCGATCGTCTTCAATAAAGCCATAACTGCTTCCTTCATCAAATTGTTTAACAGTACCTAAACGCATTATTTTTCTAATCCTTCTTGTACTGCTTCAGGGTAGTTTGCTTCAACAATTTCTGCACAACGACCACAAAGCATTGGTAACTTAGGATCTGCACCAATATCAGTTCTAATCATTCTACAACGTGGGCAAGCTTCACCTTCAGCATGCTTAACTACAACAGCAGCATTAGCAAGTTGTTCAGCGTCAGCTGGAGCTGGATCATCTGAAATAGTTAACTTAGAAACAATTAAAATTTCTCTGAAGTCAGCGTCTAATTCATCAAGCATGGCCTTAGTTTCTTTATCTGGATAAATTGTTACGGCTGCTTCAAATGATTTACCAATCAACTTCTTGTTTCTTGCATCTTCAAGTGCCTTCAAAACATCATCACGCAACTTCATGAATTTAGCCCAGTTTTCAAGCAATTCATCGCGATTTGCATAGTTTTCTACTTTTGGCATATTTGCAAGTTGAACGTAATCTTCGTCTTCCTTCAAGAAGCCCCAAATTTCTTCCATAGTGTGTGGCAAAATTGGAGTCAAAATCTTAGCCAACTTAACTGCAGCATCATAGATAACTGTTTGCATTGAACGACGTGCATGACTGTTTTCAGCTTCAATGTAAAGAACGTCCTTGGCAAAATCAAGATAGAATGCTGAAAGATCATTAGAAATGAAGTTAAAGACCTTCTTGAAGACAGTAGTAAAGTCAAACTTATCGTAAGCTGCTAAGCATTCTTTGATTAAGTCATTTAACTTAACTTCCATGTATTGGTCTACTGAACGAAGATCATCGTAAGCAACACGATTTTTCTTAGGATCAAAGTCGCTAGTATTAGCAAGCATGTAACGGAAAGTATTTCTGATCTTTCTGTAGCTTTCTGCAGATTGTTGCAAGATTCCCATTGAAACAGCAACGTCTGACGTAGTATCAGCTTGAGCTACCCAAAGACGAATAATTTCTGCACCCATTTGCTTGATTACGTCATTAGGTGAAATAACGTTACCAAGTGACTTAGACATCTTGTGGCCCTTATCATCCAAAACGAATCCTTGAGAAAGAACTTGCTTGTATGGAGCTTGACCAGTGACAGCAACTGAAGTAATCAAACTTGAGTTAAACCAACCACGATATTGGTCACTACCTTCAAGGTAAAGATCAGCTGGGTAATGTAAACCATCACGTTTTTCCATGACACCTGACCATGATGACCCAGAGTCAAACCAAACATCAAGAATATCCTTTTCCTTAGTGAATTCACCATTTGGTGAGTGTTCTGAAGTAAAGCCTTCTGGCAATAATTCCTTAGCAGTATGAGTATACCAAGCGTTTGAACCTTCTTTTTCGAAGATCTTAGCAACATGTTCAATTGTTTCTGGAGTAACGATTGGTGTGTCATCTTCAGCGTAGAAAATTGGAAGTGGAACACCCCATGCACGTTGACGTGAGATTACCCAGTCACCACGATCTTTAATCATGTTGTAAAGACGAGTCTTACCCCATGAAGGGATGAAGCTCGCTTTTTCAATTTGATCAAGAATTTGATCTCTAAACTTAGCGATTGAAGCAAACCATTGAGTAGTTGCTCTAAAGATAACTGGCTTCTTAGTACGCCAATCGTGTGGGTATGAGTGAGTAAAGACCTTAAGCTTAAGAAGTGCACTAGCATCCTTTAACTTTTCGATCATTAACTTATCTACGTCTTGGTAAAACATGCCCTTAAGTTCAGGTACTTCATCAGTGTAGCAACCGTGAGCATCTACTGGACTGAAGATTGGCAAGTTATATTTTTGACCAACGTTAAAGTCGTCTTCACCAAAGCCAGGTGCGGTATGAACTAAACCAGTACCATCATCCAAAGTTACGTGGAAGCCTTCAATTACAAGACTTTCCTTGTCATAAATTGGATGCTTAGCCTTCATGTATTCCATGTCGGCACCCTTAACTGTTTGAACAACCTTATAGTCATCCCAACCGATTTCTTCAGCTACTTTATCAAGCAAGCCAGTAGCAACAACGTAACGTTTATCGCCAACTTGAACTACTGAGTAATCAAACTTAGGATTTACACAGATTGCTTCGTTTGCTGGAATAGTCCAAGGAGTAGTAGTCCAGATTACGAAATAAGTATCCTTAGGATCGATGATGCCTTTACCGTCAGTTACTGGGAAAGCAACGAAAATTGAATTTGCTTCAACATCTTTATATTCAACTTCAGCTTCAGCTAAAGTAGATTCACTTGACCATGACCAGTAAACAGGCTTCTTACCCTTGTAAATGTAACCCTTCTTGTACATTTCACCAAAGACACGAATTTCTTGTGCTTCGAAGTCATGTTGCAAGGTAACATAAGGATGATCCCAATCTGCCATCACACCAAGACGCTTAAAGTCATTCATTTGCTTTTGAATTTGTTCTTCAGCATATTGACGACAAAGTTCACGGTACTTAGCACGATCCATACTCTTACGGTCTACGCCTTTTTTAGCAAGTTGTTGTTCTACTGGAAGACCGTGAGTATCCCAACCTGGTACGTATGGTGCATAGTAACCATTCATGTTCTTGTAGCGAACAATGATATCCTTTGAGATCTTGTTCAAAGCATGTCCCATGTGGATATTACCATTGGCAAATGGAGGGCCATCGTGTAAGTCAAAACGAGGCTTACCTTCATTAAGCTTTAATCTTTGTTCATATAATTTATTTTCACGCCATTGCTTTTGCCATTCTGCTTCACGAACTGGCAAATTACCGCGCATTTTAAATTTAGTTTTACCTAAATTAAGAGTGTCTTTAATTCTCATTAACAAATTCCTTTCTAAAAAAGAAAACCTCGCCCTAATTAGGACGAGGTTAACCGTGGTACCACCTAAATTGAACTTAAAAAAGTTCCACTTAATTTGCGTAACGTGCAAAAAACGTTTAGATCATTCAGACAGCTGATCAACCTTTAGGCTCTTATGCTAATCTTCCACCAACATTAGCTCGCTGAATTGCCCTCAAGTTTTACTGCCAATCTAATTTTTATTTTTTGTAATCATCCGGGAAAACAATTGTTGGACCTGATGAACTCTTAGGTACTTCAGGTTTTAAATTAATTGTCTCATGATGCGGACTATCGCCTGTCATTGGCTTAGGAGTAGTTTCTTCTTCATCATCAGAATCATCTGACAACTCCTCATCCAAATCATCAGGTTCTTGAGAAGAGTTTACGTCATTTACATCATCGTTGTCAATATCTTCATCATCGATTGCAGTTTCATTTGCGATTTCTTCTTCTTCACCGATTGGTTCTGCACCATTACCCGGATAAAATCGTTCCGTATGGAAATATTCATCTAAAGCATGCTGCCAAGTTTCATCATTTAAATTATTTATCTCATTTTGGAGCATTGCTTGCATATGACTACGAAATTCGCCTATTTGTTTCTTTAAACGCTTGTAATCATTAGAGATAACTTCTTGCTGTTGTTTTTGATAGCCAACTTCTGTTTGAGCTTCCTTTTTAGCATCATCCAGAATACGTTTGGCTTCTGCTTCCGCATTTTCTTTTAATTGATCTACAGTTTTTTGAGCAGAAATAAGCGACTTCTTCATATTACTATACTCATCTACTTGAGCCTGCATATCTTCTACTTTTTTATTTAAAGATACTACTTCGTTCTTTAAATCTACTACTTGATCAAGTGCATCCCCATAATTATCAACAACATCATCTAAAAAACTATCCACTTCATAGCGATCATATCCATTACGACCTCGATGCTTAAATTCCTTATTATGAATATCCATCGGCGTCAATTTCGTTTCTTTGTCTGCCAAAGTTTTAGCACCACCTTATATTTTCCTTTTCTTGTAGCCGAAACATTTTCAATCAAAACACGCCCAAAATGCCTCAAACTCAAAATATCATTCTCTTTAACCATTATATTAGAATCTGCTATGTCATGCCAATTTAATTTGACTAAATGGTTTTCAATCATTTTTTGAATCTGACCACGACTTTGTTTGCTAATTCCAGATAGTACTGCATCAATTCTCATTGAAGCAACAATTTCTATCTTTTCCGTTGAATCATCCTTCGGCACTAGAACATCTTTAAAAGAAATCTCTCTTAATTTTACTTGTGCTCTTCCAATCCGAGTAACCTGCTCTTCAAAAAAATCCACTAATTCTTTTTTAGCAAAAAATTGCCATTTACCATTTTCATCAGTAATTATATCGCCAAAAGTATCAGTCTCAATTCCAGAATTAGCCAGGGTACCTAAAATCGCACTATGATTAATTTTGATAAATTTTTGTGGATATTCAATTTCATATGGCTGAATTAAATAATCGCTGGGTTGCAAATTAACCCATTCCTCGCTTAAATAAACACGTTTTTTCTCCGCATTCGAATATCCGCCATACTCTTGCATAAAAACATCATTACCCACGATGGTTTTTAGAATTGCTCTTTTACCCGGATCTAAAAAATCGGTTAAAATTGGTTCATGTTTAAAAATTATTTGATTAAAAAGACCAGTAAAATAATCAATTACTGGTCTTTCTTCTTGATTAAAATGTGGGTAAAACTTACTTGCTTGTCGCTTTTGCATTAACCTAACACCCTCAATAAAATATTAAAAATCCAAAATAGAACATAATTCTGTACAAAGTACAAAATGAATAATCCAATAATTGGAGAAATATCAATTCCAGTAGAATAGGCCAACTTAGCAAACGGACCTTTTCTGAACAAGTTCAAGTATGGATTTACAATCTTATCTAAAAAGCGACCAATTACAGAATTACTTAACATTGGTACCCAACTTAAAATTGCATCAATAACAATAAATAGACTGTAAAGCCATAAGATCCAAGTAAGAGCTACGTAAATAAAATGTATTACGTTTAACATTAACTTAAATTATCTTTCTTATCAATTAAGTCACTAATTTTGCCATCTGTCACAAATTTAGGTGGAGTGGCTAAAAAGATCTTGTCACCGATGCGTTGAATTTCACCGTTTAATGCATAAACTGTTCCTGTGATAAAATCAACGATTCGTCGAGCGGAACTATCTTCCATTCTGCTAAAGTTAATTACTACTGCCTTATTATTCAACAAGTTTTGTGCAACATCTTTAGCATCAGAATAAACACGCGGCTCATACAACACAATTTTACTTTTGGCTGAATTTAATCCTGATTTAATCGAAACAACATTGTCTCGACTAACAGAATTCAGAGGTAAGTTTTCATTATCATCTTTGTTTGAAGTAGCATATTCTTCTTTTTCCAATTCATCTTCATCATCATTGGAAATGCCGAAAAATCTACCCAATTTATCAAAAGCCATCTGTATCTACCTCCAAACTAGTTTTCACCACGATGTTTGAAGAATGGAATATCATCACTATCATCACTATCGTCTTGAGCACTAGTTTCAATTTGAGAAATACTATCTTGATCATCATTGCTAAAAGTATCGAAGCTTTCATGATCACCCTTTGGCTCAGCAGGCTTAGTATTTCTTCTTTGATTATCTTGATTATCGTTCAATCCCCAAACACTGGTTGGATCAACCATTGTTTGCTTTGGCTTTTCCGCTTCATGATCCGCATCTGCATTATTAGATGGTTGAACAGTTTGTGGACGGTCAACAGTTTGCTTTTCTGGTTGAACAGTATTATTAGCAACAGGTTCTGCTTCCTTCTTAGGTTGAGCCTTAATTTGGTGGCTACGTCCTGGTAATTGCTTTGATGCGGCTTCTTCGGCTTTAGAATCAATACCAGTAGCAATTACAGTAACTACCACTTCATCACCTAAGTTAGGGTTAATTGATGTACCGAAGATAATGTTGACATCATCACCAGCAGCCTTAGAAACAATTTCTGAAGCATCTTGAGCTTCAAACAAAGTAAGGTCAGGGCCACCAGTAATGTTAAGCAATACTTGCTTAGCACCATCAATTGATACTTCAAGAAGTGGTGAAGAAATAGCAAGCTTAGTAGCTTCTACAGTTCTATTTTCACCACTAGCACGACCAATACCCATCAAGGCTGCACCTTGGTTTTCCATAACAGTCTTAACATCAGCAAAGTCTAAGTTTACGTAGTCAGTTGAAGTAATCAGGTCTGAAATACCTTGTACACCTTGCTTCAAGACATTATCAGCTTCTTTGAAGGCATCCATCATTGGGGTCTTCTTATCAACCATTTCAAGCAAACGATTATTAGCAATAATAACTAAAGTATCAACGTATTGCTTTAATTGGGTAATTCCTTCTGCTGCGTTCTTAGAGCGCTTAGGGCCTTCAAAGCTGAATGGGCGTGTAACTACACCAACAGTTAAAGCACCGGTCTCACGAGCAATTTTAGCTACTACAGGAGCTGCACCAGTACCGGTACCACCACCCATACCAGCAGTGATAAAGATCATATCAGCACCCTTAAGTGCATCTTCAATTGTTTGTTCACTTTCTTCAGCAGCCTTTTGGCCCACTTCAGGATGTGAACCAGCACCTAAACCTCTTGTTAACTTAGGCCCTAATTGAATCTTGTTTTCAGCTTTATTACTGTTTAAAGCTTGAACATCAGTGTTTGCTGCAATAAATGAAACACCTTGTACACCGTCATCAATCATTCGGTTAACAGCATTGCCTCCGGCACCGCCAACACCAATAACTTTGATGACAGCATTCTTATTGTCGTCTGAATCGAATGTAAAATCCATTAAATTAACCACCTTTAATCAAAGAATTTCTTAAAGAAACTCTTCAAGCCATTAGATTTTTCTTGATTATTATTTTCTTCGTCCACTGAAGAATCATCTCTTGCGGACATTTTGTTTCTATTATAAGCTTCTTTGGCTTCACTTTCACTAGTAGAAACAGTTCTTTTAGAATTCTTGGAAGTTTTTGGTTGTGAAACTGGTTCTTCAACTACATTTTCACCAAAACCGTAAATTACACTGTTAACAAGATAGTCTACTTCTGACATCTTGTAAGAATAATTTACTATTCCATATGCAGCTGTATAAATTGGGTTGCGCATACCAATTTGATCTGGTTGATAAATACGTGCTTTAACGTTTAAACCATTGGCTGTCAAACTATCAATTCCTTGAAGTAAACTAGTTCCACCAGTGATAACAATACCACCCGGTTGCTTCAAAGCATTATGCTTGGCTAAACCCTTGCCAAGACGAGTTAGAATTTGCTCAAGACGTGCATTAATGATTTCACTCAGGTAAACTTCATCAATCATTTGCTGTCCATTTGAGCCTACACTATTAATTGCAAATTTATCATTCTTAGAAGCAAATTGCGGATCAGCAAAGCCATAATCTAATTTAATTTGTTCAGCATCACGTTTAGAAATACTTAAAACAGCAGAAATATCATTAGTGATATCGCTACCACCTTCCAAATCAATATTAGCGTATTTGATTTGGCCTTCCTTAATTACTGTTGCTGTACTTACTCCACCACCGAGGTCAATAATTACAGAACCGAAAGTCTTTTCACTTTCATTTAATGCAACACTAGAAATTGCCAATGGCGTTGGAACAAAGAAATTGTTGTGATAGCCTGCACGTTCAATTGCTTTTTTAATGTTATGCAAAGAACCTGTTGGAGCTGTTAACAAAATACCGGTTACTCCAAGTGAACGAGCAATCATCTTACGAGGATCATCAACCTCAGTTTTTCCATCAATTAAGAATCGACTAGGCAAAAAAGCAATTGCTTCACGATCATCTTTTGCAGCAGCATGAATCGCAGAGCGAATCGTTCTTTTGACATCTTCATTATTTACTTCTTGTCCTTCTTCACCGACATTAGCAAATCCAGTTGCTGTCTCTAATTGCAACATTCCTACTGGAATTCCGGCTACGACACTATAAATTTTTGCATTAGTCTTTTCTGCCACGCCTTTTAAAGCACGGCTGATAGCTGCTGCAGTCTGATCAATATCAACAATTTGACCATGTCTCATGCCTGAATTGGGCGTAGTAACTGCACCAATGACTTTACCCGAATCTGCCACAACTGCTTTCACGCTTGTGGTTCCTATATCAAGACCCACTAAAAGATTTGAATTCTCCAAAATTAAGCCCCCATTAATATTTGCCTTGAAAAAATTCTAACATAAATAAACAAGTAAAACAGCTACGATACCCCGTAGGCTTTCTTTTCACTTGAAGTTAATGGCCTGCTAAACGCACCTATTTCTAAATCAATTAAGCTATTTTTTCCAGCTTTAACTTTAATTTCGTCATAATATTTTAGTTTGCTCTTTAACGTTACGGTACTGCCAATAATTACATTGCCATCTTTCATAACTAAAATTACTTGTGACTTTCGTCTAGTGTTCCCACTTAATAATTTTACCTGGTTTTGGAATGATTTGGGCAAACTATTAAATAAGTTTAAATCTTCTTTTAAAGAAGTTGCTTTATTATAGCCAACAAAAATAGGTTTATCTTGATCGACTTTTGCCCAAGTAATTGCAGTACTGCCTAACTTGCCATTACTTAAAATCTTACGATAATCATCGCCATCTTTTAAATAGCCTACGGTTTTACGTTGATTAATTTGCAATATGAGCTGGTTAACATGACCTAAATGTGCTTGGGCACTTTGTATTTCAGGATACTTCTTAGATAATTTTTGGCTCAAATCTTTTTGTTGAAACAAATAATCAAAAACCTTATCACTGGCTTTGATCTTAGATGCCTTCACGATTCCTTTAATTGGTAAATCCGAAGCACCAATCACCTTAACCGCACTTATATTGGCCAAGGGAGAAATATAATAGCCTAGCCCAGCAATCGCCAAAACTGAAACTGACATTATTAAACCAAGCCGCCGTCTTAGTGACCGTCGTCTTTCCGCCTGTAAACTAGAAAGTGAGGCAGAAATCTTGGCTTGCGATTTACGACTATTTTTTTGTTGATTGAATTCATGATTCAAATAAGGAGATAATTCCTTTCTTGGATCAATCCTCGTTACTGGTTTCTTTGCCATCTGCCTCACCGGCCTCCTAGCGTGAAATCTCTTCCATCACTTTAATCACTTGATCAGATGCATTAGGTACACCTAATGCCTTTGAAGCCTGACTCATTTCTTTAGCGTATTTTTCATCAAGCAAAATATGATCAATTGAAGAAACAAAATTATTAGGGTTAAGATCATCTTCTGGGATGACCAAGGCTGCGCCAGCCTTCTCTAAATCTAATGCATTCTTCATTTGGTGATTGTGCGTTACATTAGGACTTGGAATCAAAATTACAGGTACACCTAATGCAGTGAACTCTGCAATACTTGTTGCTCCAGATCTTGAAACAACACAAGTCATTTCTGGTAATAAACCGGGCATGTTCTTGATGTATGGCAAAACCTTAATATTATTACCAATATCTACGTTCTCTAACTTCTTTTGAACTGAATCAAAATAGTAAGTACCTGTAGCCCAAATAATTTGGTATGGCTTAGTCTTTAAATTCATTAATGACTTAAGCATAATTCGATTGATAGCTAAAGCACCACGGGAACCACCAAAAACTAAAACAGTTGGCATTTCTGGACTAAGTCCCCACTTCTTCTTTATATCAATCTTTTCTTCATGTAAGCTCAAAACCTGTTGTGATCTTGGATTACCTGTTTTAACTAGCTTCTTTTTTTCAGGGAATTCTTTTGCAGCATCGTCAAAAGTGTAACAAATGCGATCAACATAGTGGCCTAAAAACTTGTTAGCTAAACCAACAACTGAATTGGATTCATGGATCATAGTTGGAATATGCATTTTAGCTGCTTCATAAACCATAGCTCCACTAACATAACCACCTGTACCCAAAACGACATCAGGCTTAAATTCTTTTAAAATCTTCCGTGCACTCTTGGTAGCTTGCAAAAACAATTTAATGGTTTCAAAGTTTTTCAACGGATGCTTACGATTAAATCCTTGAATGTTAATTGTTTTGAAATTAACACCAGCTGCAGGAACAATTTTAGATTCCAATCCTTTTTTAGTTCCGACAAATAGAATTTCATCATTTTTGCTAATTCCACGTTCTTTCAAACGTTCAATAATTGCCATAATTGGGTAAATGTGACCACCTGTGCCACCGCCGGTAAATATAACTCTCATTTTATTTAGTCTTCAATTCCTTAATAAATTTTACAAAGTAATCGCCACGATCTTCAAAGGTTCTGAATTGATCCCATGAAGCACAAACTGGTGAGAATAAGATTACATCTCCAGGTTCACTTAACTCATATGCTCTTGGAACAGCTTCTTGAAGAGTATTAACAATTACAATATCTTTAATGCCAGCTTTTCTAGCAGCATCAGCTAATAGATATTTTGTTTCTCCATAAAGAACAATAGATTTAACATGCTTCTTGAACAATGGTACTAAATCATCAAACAAGAATCCTCTATCAAGACCACCTGCAATTAAAACTTCTGGTTCTTTGAATGCAGGAATAGCAACTGTAGCTGCTTCAATATTAGTTGACTTAGAATCATTATAAACCTTGCGTCCATCAAGAGTTGTTACATATTGTAAACGGTGCTTAGCACCAGTGAAAGTACTCAAAACCGCTGCAATATCATCATTATCTGCACCCATAATCTTTGAAATTGCAATTGCAACCAAGCTATTTTGTAAATTATGAATACCTGGTAATTTGATATCTGCAATCTTCATGATCTTTTCATTGTGACTCTCAAGATATTCATCACCAATAAAGTAATCTGCATTAGAATCTGTTTCTGAGAAAGTTTGCATCTTAGCAGGTGTTACTTCTTTTTCTTTAGCTAAAATATCTTTTTGATCAAAGTTAGCAATAAAGTAGTCATCACTATTTTGAGTTCTAGTAACGTTCAACTTAGCATTTACATAATTTTCAAAGGTCTTGTGATAGTCCAAGTGAACATTATTATAAATGTCGACAATAGCAGCCACCTTAGGATCAATATCTGTTACGCCAAGTAATTGGAAACTAGAAATTTCTACTACCAAGATATCATCCTTAGTTGCCTTAGGTACTACTTCAGAAATTGGCACACCAATATTACCTACTGCATAGGCATGATGACCTGATTTTTGTAAATGATGATCCAAAATTCTTTGAGTGAGCATCACAGTGGTAGTTTTACCATTTGAACCTGTTACACAAACATAAGGAGCATCACTACAACTTAAAGCAATTTCAGGCTCTGTAATAATTGGAATATTTAGTTCTTCAGCTTTTTTAACCATTGGATTCTCATATGGAATACCTGGATTTTTAACTAAATAATCAAAATGTTCTTTTTCAAGTAAATCAACTGGGTGATGTCCGCCAATTACATGAACGCCTTTAGCCTTTAGCTCTTGTGCTTTTTCATTTTTATCAAGATCAGCCTTGTCATTCAAGGTTAATTTAGCACCTAATTTTAAAAGTAATTCGCTAACTGCAAATCCACTTTTACCTAAACCTAAAACTAAAATATTCTTATTACTATAAGTTTTAATATCCTTCATTTTTTATTTTTATCCCCAAATTGCTAAATATAAAATACTACCTACTAAACCAACAATCCAAAAAACAATGTCTACTTTCCATTCTGACCAGCCTAACATTTCAAAATGATGGTGAATAGGAGTCATCTTAAAAATTCTCTTACCAGTAGTTTGGAAAGAAATAACCTGCATAATTACACTAGCAGTTTCACATACAAATACAATACCCACTAACAAAAGTGACCATGGTCTATTAAGCATAATACTTACTGTAGCAAGACCACCACCTAATGCAAGTGAGCCTGCATCCCCCATGAAGATTTTGGCAGGCTTATGGTTGAAAATAAAGAAAGCGATCAAACCGCCAATTACACTCATACAAAAGGCTAAAATAGCCAAATTCTTTTGTTTAAATGCGATATAAGCATATGTACCATAGGCTACTACAGATAACCCGGTAGCTAAGCCATCCAAACCGTCTGAAAGGTTAACAGCATTAGAAAAGCCAACTAACCAGAAAATAATGAAGATTACAAATAATGCTACGCTATGAACAACTCCAGCAAATGGAATGTATAAACCAAAATTAAAGTGATCGCTTGAAGCAATTAATACAATCACAATGGCAATAATAATTTGTAAAGCAAGTTTTTGCCATGCTCTTAAACCCAAATTTCTTTTGTAATACAGCTTGATTCCATCATCAAGGAAACCAATGATACCGTAACCTAAAAGACTGATTACTAAAATCCAAACAACTTTGTTCAAGCTATGTTGCCATGCAGCAACCCAGATAACAGAAATTACTGCTGCAATAACAAAAATTGTTCCTCCCATTGTAGGAGTTCCTGATTTCTTTTGGTGCCATTTTGGCCCTTCATCACGAATTTCCTGTCCTTCATGATGCGAATGCATAAACTTAATTAACAACGGTAAAAAAATTACCGTCAAAATTAATGAACTAATTAAAGCAACAAAACTTGCTTGCATAATACTCATCCTATGCTACTCCTTTAAATTAACTTTTATTTTTTCTCCAGATTTTAACTCTGCTCCCTTGGCCACACTTTGGCTGGTAACAGTTCCGGTTCCCTTTATGCTTAATTTAATACCTGATATATTAGAGAATTGATGTAAATCATTAAAACTCCACCCCTTCATATCAGGACAATTTATTTTACCTGAGGTATATACAAAGATCTTGTCCCCAGACTCCAATTTCTCACTGCTCTTAATTCCTTGAGCAGTAATTCTATCTTTTTCACCTACTTTAACTAAGTTAAGACCAACTTGCTTAGCTTTAGCTGAAGCTTGAGCAACTGTCATATTCTTGAAATTAGGAACACTAACAGTCGTGGTTGAATTATCACTTTTAGCCATTGTAATAATTCGACTCATCATTGGTTTAAAGATAGAAGCTAAAATCTTTTCAGCTGTTGTCCCAGCCAAATGAGGTTGCTTGATAGTTAGGTAAATACAATATCTAGGATCCTTGGTAGGGTAAACACCGACTACTGAGAAGATGTAGTTGCTATCACCTTTCAAATAGCCACCACCTTTTGGATTAGCTATTTGAGCCGTACCGGTCTTAACAGCAATATCTGCATTGCCCATCTTGTAGGCATTACCAGTACCAGATTGCTTATTAAGCACTCTCTTCATATTGGCCAAAACAACTTTTTTAGTCTTGTTGCTATAAATCTTTGAACCAACTTTTTTGATCTCATAGCCCTTAAGGGTTTTACCGTTAGAATCAGTAATCTTATCAACTAATTGTGGCTTTACCATTTGACCATTATTAGCCAAAGAACTATAAGCTTGCATCATTTGCATTACATTCACAGTAACGGCTTGACCAAAAGCAGTAATTGCTTGGTCAACTGGTGTTTTGAATGAAATGAAGCCAGGTTGTTCTCCCGGAAGTGTAATTCCAGTCTTTTGACCAATGTGGAACTTCTTTAAGTACTTATTCCAAGTCTTTGCACCCATCTTTTGTTCCAGCTTAACAAAACCAGTGTTACTTGAACGCTCAAATGCTTGTGAAAATGGAATCGTACCCCAACCAGAAGTCAACCAGTCGTGGATAGTTGAACCACCGACATTTACTGATCCTGAACGGTAATATTCATTCGGATTGTAATTGCCACTATTAACTACTGCCGGAAAAGAAAGAACTTTAAATACAGAACCTGGTTCATAAGTATCTTGAACCAAGATATTACGATATGCTTTGGTTAAACCTTTCTTAGTCTGAGGATTAAATGTTGGACGCTGTGAAGCTGCTAAAATTTTACCAGTCTTCATATCTTCAACAACTGCAGTTATCGAAGTAGGATCATATGCTTTTTGTACATCAGTCATATGTGATTCAAGATAACTTTGCAGTTGTGAATCAAGCGTCAAATATAAGTTATTACCATTTTTAACTGGTTTATATACTTGATTGCCATTAGGCATTTGATATTCTGAAGCATCAACTGAGGAAATTCTGTAACCATCAGTACCGGTTAAAGTCTTGTTGAAGTAAGCCTCAATTCCCATAGTACCAACCAAATTTTGTTCATTGGTCTTTTTATCATATACAGGCTGAGCTAAACCAACAATATGAGAAGCAAAATTACCATTAGGATAAAGTCTTGATGGCGTAGCTAAGAATTTGATTCCTGGCAATTTCATAGCTTCAATCTTTTTCTTCTGCTTACTCGTTAATCCACTACCCGCTGTACCAAATTGAACCTGGAAAGCCTTCTGCTTGGGATTCAAATAGCGATAAATTTTATCTGCCGACATCGGCAAAACTGTAGCCAACTTTTCAGCTGTTTCAGACTTATTCACAACATATTCTGGCTTATTCTTGTAGTTGATCGATGACTTATCCAAAATCGCGTAAATAGTATATAAATGTGAGTCTTCCGCAATTGCTAATCCATTCCGATCATATATCGTACCACGTGTTGCTTTAATAACTTGATTACGCTTATAAAGCTGCTTGGTACGTGCGGATAAGTTCTGTCCATTAACTGTTTTGGATATACCTATATATAAAAATCTAGCCGTAAATACAAGAAAAACCAAAGCGACAGCTACTTGGAGAAATCTCCCCACTGTAAAGCGGTAGCTGTGGGCTTTGGATTTTTGTAATTTTAAATTACTGTTTTTTTTCATTAGCGAATTGTCCTAATGTTTTTATTAATCAGAGTTAATCCTTTTTCACGCGCAATCTTGTTTAAGCGTGAAGTAGAAGTTAACTCACCAATTTCTTGACGTAAATCGGTGATCCTATTCTGTTCCTTAGCAACTGTCTGCTGAGTTTGACTTAGCTCATGTTGAGCCGAAGTTGCAGAAATACTAGAAGAAACCAAGAAGATCATCATTCCCAAGGTGACGATACTTCCTATTGCTAGTAAAGTCTTTTCTAAAATATTGTAAGGAACTTTATGCGGATCAAGGGTAATTCGTTGACGTTTCTGCGAACCATTCTGTTTTCTAGGTTCATATTCAATTTTTCTTGCTGAGCTGTCAGCCATAGCATTTTCCTCTTTATAACTTCTCTGCAACCCGTAGTTTTGCACTGTGTGAGCGGTTGTTGTTTTCTAACTCGGAAGTTGAAGCAGTAATCGGTTTGCGATTTACCAAACGAAGTGTTGGTTTCATATCGTCTGGCACAAAGGGCATTCCTCTTGGAACCTCAACCTCTGAATACTTCTTAAAAATCTTTTTAACGATTTTATCTTCATGGGACTGAAAGGTAATCACGCTAAGTCTGCCACCAGGTCTTAAAATCTTAATAGCTTCTTCAAGTGAAGCCTGTAAAACATCAAGTTCGTGATTAACAGCAACTCGTAAAGCTTGAAAGCTTTTCTTAGCTGGATGTCCTCCAGTCCTTCGTGCATACGCGGGAATCGCCTCTTTAATAATGTCAACCAATTCAAAGGTTGTCACAATCGGCTTATCCTTACGTCTTTCTACGATCCTATGAGCAATCTGCCGGGAGAATTTTTCATCTCCATATTGATATAAAATATCTGCTAGCTCTTTTTGACTTAAGGTATTAACTAACTGATATGCATCCGTATCTTGACTTTGATCCATTCTCATATCTAACCTTGCATTATAACGATATGAGAAGCCACGATCAGCTTGATCAAACTGAGGTGATGAAACACCTAAATCGTAATATATGCCATCTATTCCATCTGCGTAACCCAGCTTAACTAGATCCTGCTCCAGATTACTAAAGTTGTCATGTACTAATTTCAATTTAGGTTCACTATC
Source organism: Lactobacillus sp. UMNPBX4 (assembly GCF_002554115.1). NCBI lineage: Bacteria > Bacillati > Bacillota > Bacilli > Lactobacillales > Lactobacillaceae > Lactobacillus > Lactobacillus sp. UMNPBX4. Next base: position 14,729 of record NZ_PCZF01000004.1, on the reverse strand, counting down.
TGGCTGCAATAAATCAGCGAAGTTCAACTCTGCCGATTTTATCGCATATTCATCTTGGTCAAAACCGACTAACGTACCAGTTTCAATTTTACTTAACAAATACTTGGCATGCCCACCGCCGCCAAAAGTTGCATCTACATAAAGACCACCGTTTTTTGGTTTTAAATTATCTATAGTTTCGTGTAAGAGTACACTGGTGTGTTTGAATTTCATAGTTTTATAGTTCAATGTCGTCCAAATTTTCAGCAATATCATCATAGTCTTCGTTAGCTTCTTCCTCAAAGCTATCCCAACGTTCCTTAGCCCAGATTTCAATTCGGTCAGAAACTCCTACAATGACACATTCTTTAGTAAGTCCAGCATGAGCTTTTAATGTCGATGTAAAATTGACACGCCCCTGCTTATCGAACTCACTTTCCATCGCACCAGAGTAGAATAAACGCATAAATTTACGCGTATTCCTCTTAGTCAACGGAAGTTTTGCTAATTTGGCTTCTATCTTTTGCCATTCTTCCATCGAATAGCCAAAAATACAGCCTTCCATTCCTCGAGTAAATACCATCTTATTTCCAATTTGATTGCGAAGTTTCGCTGGTATAATTAGGCGACCCTTGCTATCAAGATTGTGGTGATATTCACCCATGAACATGGTCTAGCCCCCTTCCACTAAATAATTTACCACAATTCACCACTCTCTACCACAAACTCTGGAAAAAAATACATATTTTTATGCTTATTTATCTTTTTATTTTATAAAATTTAAAAAAGCTGCAAAATATTATAATTTTGCGGCTTTTGCATATACAAATAATTTTTATTTTATTAAAAAATTAGTAACTAAATTAATAAGCAAACATTAAAATTAACGAACCAAGATACCAAAAACAACTGCAAGCAGCTAAATAATCCCATAACTTGCGAATCGTTTTACCTAATGAAATATTTTTATTTTTAATTGCATCGTTTAAAGACACAATAACAACTAAGATAAAATAAAATAAAAATCCATATGGTAAAAAAGAAGGCAAGTTAGCATGTGTAGTGGCTAAATTGCATGCGGCAAACAAGAAAAAAGGCAAAACATCATAGCCTCTAAACTGAGCATGTGGGAAAATTTTATTAATTAAAAAAGCTGCTACCAAACCGATAACTGGTATTAAGAAAATAAAAAGCATAAAAGATCCTCCATCCTTTTTATTCTAAACTACAATTCATTTGAAAAAAACTATTAATAAGCATAAAATATTGTTCAAGTAGGAGGGCTTTTTATGGCACGAAAAAAGAAGAAGAAATCTGGTTTTCAAAAATTGACAATTGTAATGGCTTGGTTAATGGCAGTTATTACATTAGCCGCAGTTGTTGCTGGTGCTGTCGGTGCAATGGCCGGAGCAGGAATGTTTTAAAAAAGAGACGAGAAAAATTTTTCTCGTCTCTTTTTATTTTTATACACGATAAGCATTTAAATCAATTAAGAACGGATAATCTTGTGCTAGGTTACCCCAAATCCAGTATAAACAAGCGAAGAATCCTGCCGTCCATCCTTGATTCACTAATAGACTCATTAATAAGCCATGAATCGACGTCGTAGCTATTCCTATCATGTTAAAGATCAGCCAACTATATGCTACAAAAATTGTCGTTCCTAATAAAACTACAATTAGTCTTGCCCAAAATATTTCTGGTAAAAAGCGAGCAATTTTTTGACAAATCCAACAGCTGAGGGGTAAGAAAACTGCATAAACTCCAATAAGGCCATAAAAGTAAATGTCAGCAACTATTCCCGTGCCTAAGGCCAGCCAAATTTCATTTTCATTGGTGTCATCAAAAAGTCCAATCAGCATTACACTAATCGGTAAAATTAGACTAGCGGCACCAAAACTTCCATAATCCATAAATTGATGCAAATAAAATGAACAAACACCATCTACAACAATGGCAACAAAAAGTCCAATTGCTAAAACCCATTTACGAAAAATAGACATTAGTTAGCCACCTGTCTTTCAATAACTGTAACAACTGACGGATCGCTAATATCACCTGCTGGTTTAATTCTAATTTGATCAGATAAACCAAATGAATCACGGGTAGTCTGAGTAACAGTACCAATTAAAAGTCCTTTAGGCGAATTACCACCCATACCACTCGTGTAAACTCTAGTGCCGGCCTTTAACTTGCGGCCATCAACTACCTGAGTAAAGGCTAATTGGTTATTAGCTGTAACAGTAATGATCCCGTGAACGGTCTTGCCATTAGCAACATCTGCTTGAACAGAAAAACGGTTAGCCGATTCATCTGTAGTAGTGATCAATTCGACTTTTGAAGAAGCGGCATTAGCTTCAACAATTCGTCCAATAACTCCACCACCACACATTACAGCCATATTCTTCTTAATACCTGAAGAACTACCTTTATTAATTGTAAGTAGATCTGACCAGGTATCTGGAGCACGAGAAATAACTGAAGCATTGATCAAAGTATAACCACTTAAAGTATCTTTCAAATTCAATGCTGCTTTTAACTGCCGATTTTCTTTCTCTAAGCTGGCATTACGGACCTTAGTTTGACCTAAATTAGTAATTTGGCGCTTCAGATGGTTATTCTCATCTTGTGCATTTAAAATCTCATGTGCATTATTCAAACCACCAGAAATAAAACCTACCGGAACATCAATAATTCTAGATCCTAAGGCTACAATATCATTTCCTAAGCTTTGAACAAGCAATGGAGCATTACGTTTATTACGTAAACTAACACTCCCACCTAAAACGGCAAAAATGACAATAATTACAATAAATGTTGATAATAACTTTTTATTTTGTAGAAATTTTTTCATTAAGAATTGATCCTAAAGAAAAACCGGCCATAGCCGGCTTTTTTATTATTTGCGACTTCTACGCATTACTTCAATATTCTTGAGTGATTCACCAGTACCAATTGCCACACAATCAAGTGGATCTTGTGCAATAAATACTGGAACCTTAGTTGCTTCAGAAATTACTTCTGGCAAGTTCTTAAGCAATGCACCACCACCGGTTAAAACGATACCGTGGTCGATAACATCGGCAGCAATTTCAGGAGAGGTTTGTTCTAAAGTTTCCTTAATTGCAACGATGATGTCTTGAACAACATCTTGAATAGCCTTAGCGATATCTTCAGCGTTGATATCAATTGACTTTGGCAAACCAGTAACCAAATCACGACCACGAATATTCATAGCTTCAATTTCCTTAGCTTTTTCAATTGAAGCAGAACCTACTTGAATCTTAATATCTTCAGCAGTTCTTTCACCAATCAATAAGTTAAAGTTGGAGTGAATGTAATTAATAATTGCATTGTTAAACTTATCTCCAGCTTGACGAATTGAAGTTGATGAAACAATACCACCTAATGAAATAGTAGCAACATCAGTAGTACCACCACCGATATCAACAACCATTGAACCAGTAGGATCCATAACTGGAAGGCCTGCACCAATAGCTGCAGCAAATGGTTCTTCAATCACGAAAGCTTCGCGAGCACCAGCTACTCTAGCTGCATCAATTACAGCACGCTTTTCAACTTCAGTAACACCTGAAGGAACACAAATCATTACTGAAGGCTTAGAATTGCCAACAGTCTTTTCCATAAAGTACTTAAGCATAGCAGCAGTAGTGTCGTAATCAGCAATAACCCCATCCTTCATTGGACGGATAGCTACAATACTACCTGGGGTTCTACCAATCATTTCCTTGGCTTCTGAACCAACTGCGATTACTTCACCTGTATGTGTATTCTTTGCTACTACAGAAGGTTCTCTTAAAACAATTCCTTTACCCTCCATGTAAACAAGTGTATTGGCTGTACCTAAATCGATACCAATATTCTTTGTACCTAATCCAAACACAAAAATCTCTCCTTAATTGTTGCGGTCTCTAAATCTTGAATAATTATAGCATACTATAACTTTAAAGGTGATTTTCACGCAAATTTTAAAGAAGTTTAAAACAATTCTTTTTCACGCATGCTCAAATATTGTCCTTGTCCCACAATAAAATGGTCTAAAAGATCAATTTTCATCATTTTTGCCGCCCGATATAGATCTTTAGTTAATTCAAAGTCGTTGGAAGACGGCATTAATTTACCACTAGGATGATTATGAGCAATAAAAATCCCCGAACAGTCATAGATTACGGCCCAGCGAAAAATTTCTCGCGGATGTGCGACTGATTTATTTAACGTGCCTTGAAAAACCTTTTTCTCAGCTACAATTCGATTTCCATTATCGACATATAATGCCCAAAGCTCTTCTTGCTTGTGACCTACTAATTTATCAGCTAAATATGTCCCAACTTCAACACTTGAGGTTAAAACAGGTTTGCGTTTAGATGACGCCATTCGCAGGCGATCCATTACCTCTTCAGCCGTAATCGCCAAATTGCTGGGGCAACTTGAACCTGTTATGAATTGAACTATATCATCGAAGGAATTAAAATCTCTTTTTCTTAAAAAAGACTCTAACTCTTCAAAAGTTCTAATTCCTTTATCCTTGAACTGCTCAAATAACTTAGCTAGTAATTCTAGGTCTGTATTTACAAAGTAATGATTTGAGTTTATTTCTATCATAAAAATTTCTCCCTTCATTACTTAATACGCAAAAAAGAGCTAAATTTTTTTAAGAAAATCAAAAAAGTTTTGACAAATCATTATAGCATTCTGTTTGTCTTGGTCAGTCGGAGCCATTAGATCTGGCACCATTACACATTTTAAGCCTGCATTTTTCGCAGCTTGGACACCAGTTGATGAATCTTCAAAAACCAAAATATTTTCTTTTGCTAGATTCATTTTTTTAGTAGCTGCTAAATAAATATCTGGTGCCGGTTTAGCTTTAATGTGTCCCTTTTGCACATCTAAATAACTTAAATGAAAATCAAAATAATTTCTAATCCCTGTTGCCCACAAAAAATGTTGCAACACATCTTCGTAGTTGCTTGAAGCAATTGCCATTTTCAAGCCACGATTTTTAAATTCATCTAATGCTTCTTGAACACCAGGACGTAACTTTAATTTTCCTTCATCGGTCCACTGCCAAACCAAATCATCGGTTCTTTTAATAAATCGGTCACGATCAGCATCAGTTTTGAAATATTTATGATAAAAATCCTGCATTTCTTTAACAGTTGCACCAGTTAACTTTAAATATGCATCCCTAGGCGTCCCAAGTTTTTCTTCTTCTGCAGCTTGGATATTAGCCTTCCAATACAATTCTTCAGAATTAACCAATAGACCATCCATATCAAAGATAATGCCTTGAATATCATCGTTTATCCCTTTAACCTGCATTGCCTTTTCCTTTCCAATTTAAAATTGCACTTACTAAATAAAACGATCCGGTCACCAGCAGAATATCGCTGGCATTCATCTTCTCTTTTAATTTAGCAAAGCCTTCCCGATAATCTCCTTCATAATTATATCGTCTTTGGACATCAATGGGAAAATCATTTTCTTTAGCAACACGAGGATAATCTAATGTTGTTAATAACACTTGATCATCTTGGTTAAATAAATTAAAAACTTGCTCTAAGTCTTTATCTTTCATCATAGTCACTAAAGCATAAACATGGCTATGCCGTTTTTTTGCTTCGGCATGAATTACTTCCAGCAAATTGGACATTGCTTGAATATTATGAGCTCCATCCAAAATGATTAATGGTTCTTTTTGCAAAATATGATAACGTCCAGGAATCTGAGTTTGATCAATTGCAGCTGCTATCTCTTGATTATCTAGCTTCAATTTAAGAAGTAAAAAGGTCTTAACGGCTACAGCAATATCATAGGCCTCTACCTGCGGACGAAAATCAAAAGAAATACTGCGTTTATCATCTGTATACTTCAACGCTCCATTTTGCGTTGTAATTGCAAAATCATGCTTTAATCGGAAAAGTGGTGCATGCTCTACATCTGCCTTTTTCACCAAAATAGGCAGAACATCATCAGGAACATTCCCTAATACTACTGGACGATTTTTCTTGATAATGCCACTCTTTTCTCGCGCAATATCTTGAATTGTCGGTCCAATAATCTTCTCATGATCTAATCCTACCGTAGTAATGATGCTTGCCTCTGGGACAATCACATTAGTTTTATCATGCTCGCCGCCAATTCCGACTTCAATCACGGCATAATCACAATGCTCTTGTTCAAAATAAACAAAGGCCATCGCAACTTCATACTCAAATGTAACTAACGAAAATTCTTTATCTTCTTGCTTAATTTCTTCAAAGGCAGCTTGAACCTTATTAGCCACATTAACTAAATCTTCATCGCTTATATCTTGATTATTTAATTGAATTCGTTCATTAAATTGATAAACATAAGGTGAGACAAAAAGGCCAGTCTTTTGACCGGCCTTTTTTAATAGATTTGCTAAGTAGTATGATGTTGAACCTTTACCGTTGGTCCCCGTAATATGAATCGTTTTTACCTGATCCTGCGGATTACCTAATTGCTGGAGCAACTTCTTGATAAAATATAAATCATTCTTAGGATGCAAATGAGGCAATGAATATAAATAATGGATTACCTCTTCAGCATTGGTAAATTTCAATTATTTACTCTCTTTCAAATCTTGAATTCGTTCACGAACACCAGCCAATTGGCTTTCGTAATCTGCTTTCTTTTCCTTTTCCTTGTTTACAACAGCTTCTGGAGCATGGTCAACAAAGCCCTTGTTTGCAAGTTTCTTTTCGGCACGTTGAACCTCGTCTTCAAGACGCTTTTCTTCTTTTTCCATCTTAGCCAATTCGTCATCAACGTTAACTAATTCAGTTAATGGAACAAAGATTTGTGCACCTGGAATAACGGCTGTCTTAGCAAGTTTTGGAGCTTCGATTTCTGCAGCTACAGTTAATTCCTTTGGATGTAAGAAGTTCTCAACGTAGTCAGCATTTTCATCCAAAACATGCTTGTTAGCTTCATCATCTAATTGAATCATAATATCAATTTGGCTAGACATTGGAGCATTAACTTCCATGCGGATGTTACGTACAGCCTTAATAATTTCAATTAAGAAGGCCATGTCACTATCTGCTTGCTTGTTTTCAAATTCTTTATGAGTAGTTGGGTATTCAGCTACCATAATTGACTTGCCTTCATGAGGCATTGAAAGCCAAAGCTTTTCAGTAACAAATGGCATAATTGGGTGCATCAAACGTAAGATTTGATCAAGAATCCAAATTAAGTTTTCTTGCTTTCTTGCCTTTAATTCTTCATCGTCACCATTCAAAGCAACCTTAGAAATTTCGATGTACCAGTCACAGAAGTCATTCCAGATAAAGTTGTAAGCTTCACGGCCTGCTTCACCAAATTGATATTCATCAAATAAACGAGTTACTTCACTAACAGTGTGGTTCAAACGATCGAAGATCCATCTATCTGACAAGTCAAACTTGCTTACATCTGGCATGTGTGCAGGCTTAGCATCAGCAGGCAAGTTCATAATTACGAAACGGCTTGCGTTCCAAATCTTGTTAATGAAGTTCCAAGCTGCTGACAACTTCTTAGGATCGTAACGAGTATCTTGACCAGGAGCAGTACCGTTAAGAAGGAACCAACGAAGAGCGTCAGCACCATACTTGTCTACTACGTCCATTGGGTCAACACCATTACCAAGTGACTTACTCATCTTGCGTCCTTGTTCGTCACGCATTAAACCGTGCAAAACAACATCGTTAAATGGACGCTTGCCAGTGAAGTGAAGACTTTGGAACATCATTCTTGATACCCAGAAGAAGATGATGTCGTAACCAGTTACTAACGCATTAGTTGGGAAGTAACGCTTGAAGTCTTCTGAATTAGTATCAGGCCAGCCAAGAGTTGAGAATGGCCATAATGCACTTGAGAACCAAGTATCAAGTACGTCTGGATCTTGCTCCCAGTTTTCGATATCCTTAGGAGCTTCTTCACCTACGTAAGTTTCGCCAGTCTTCTTGTTGTACCAAGCTGGAATACGGTGACCCCACCATAATTGACGTGAAATACACCAATCATGAACATCTTCCATCCAGTGGTCCAAAGTACCTTCGAAACGATCTGGAACAAAGTTTACCTTGCCATCAGTCTTTTGGTTTTCAAGAACCTTGTCAGCAAGTGGCTTCATCTTAACGAACCATTGCTTTGAAAGACGTGGTTCAACTTGAACGCCTGAACGTTCTGAGTGACCTACTGAGTGAACGATTGGTTCAACCTTAATTAAGTAGCCTTCTTCTTTAAGGTCCTTAACTAAAGCTTCACGACAGTCAAAACGATCCATGCCAGCGTACTTGCCGCATTCTTCATTCATAGTACCATCGTCGTTCATAACGTTGATTCTCTTCAAATTATGACGGTTACCTACTTGGAAGTCGTTAGGGTCATGGGCTGGAGTGATCTTAACTAAACCAGTACCGAATTCTGGATCTACGTGTTGGTCTTCGATAATTGGAATATGACGACCAACAAGTGGTAATACTAATTCCTTACCAACGATATCTTTGTATCTTTCATCCCCTGGTGCAACCGCAACAGCAGTATCACCAAACATGGTTTCAGGACGAGTAGTAGCAATTTCTACATAGCCTGAGCCATCTGCGAATGGATACTTAACATGGTAAAAGGCACCCTTGTCATCCTTGTGAATAACTTCGATATCACTCAAAGCAGTTTGAAGTGCTGGGTCCCAGTTAATGATGTATTCACCACGGTAAATAAGACCTTCTTTGTAAAGTTGGACGAAGACCTTCTTAACTGCCTTTGAAAGACCCTTGTCTAAAGTAAATCTTTCTCTTGAGTAGTCAAGTGAAAGACCCATCTTAGCCCATTGGCCCTTGATAATTGAAGCATATTCGTCTTTCCAGTCCCAAACTTGCTTAACAAAAGCTTCACGACCCATTTGGTGACGATCTTTGCCTTGCTTGCGAAGCTTAGCTTCAACCTTAGCCTGGGTAGCAATACCGGCATGGTCCATACCTGGAAGGTAAAGAGTGTCGTAGCCTTGCATACGCTTGAAACGAATTAAAGTATCTTGAATTGCGGTATCCCATGCGTGACCTAAGTGTAATTTACCAGTTACGTTTGGTGGTGGGATAACAATTGAATATGGGTGAGCTTTCTTGTCACCGGATGGCTTGAATAAATCTTCATCAAGCCAAGTTTGATATCTGCCTTTTTCAACCTCATTAGGGTTGTATTTAGGTGCTAAATCTGTCATTAAAAATCCTCCAATAAAAAAAGTCCTAGACAATGTTGTCTAGGACGATTTACTAACCGCGGTACCACCTATGGTTAAGTACAAAAATGTACTTCTCTTATAAGCGATAACGGCGCTGAAGTGTCCGGATTAACCTACTTAATTTCAATTAATCAGCTAATCAAGCTACTAATCAACTTCTGGCCTCTCAGCTGTTTGGCTTTTCTCTGTAAATAAAGTCGATACCTCTTGATTCTTGCTTTGGTTACGATTATAACATGAATTTATTTTAGAAAAAAGAGATAGATGTATTGTATGCATCACTTAATCCACTGATTGCCACCTAAATTATAAACACGTTTGCCATGATATTTAGCTATAGCAAAGTAGTTCCAATGGCTGTGGGCACGCAAGGTTTTGCCGGCTGACTTTTTAAACGAAAGATCTGTCCAAACCGGTGTTGCTTTGTCAACTTTAACCAAACCTACTTGCGCACGAGGAGCTGAAGACTCATGGTGAAACAGATTTTTCTCACTCACCCACATGTTGGGTTGAACATGATACCACAATTGATTATTTACCAACTTAACTTGGTCAGCCTGCACTTGATTACCATTCTTTAACTTAAGATTAGCAGCAAGCTTTTCAGTCGGAAAAATTATCGATTGATAGTGAATGCGAAAATGATTATTCTCTTGCAGAATTTTGGCTAAACGAATCGGGAAATCAGTCAATAAACCGGTAACGCCCTTATCAGGATTTAAAAATTTATACATTTGCTTACTACTGTTTACGCCCCATAGCATGTATTTCTTGTTTTTATCACGTAAATAATTGGCAGCGTCACTAGTATAAAAACTAGCAGCAAAATCCTGACTGCGTCTGATCGCTTTATATGAGCCGGCTAATTGCGTGCGCGGAATTTCGGGTGCTAAGCAAGCTAGCTTACTGAGTGCTGAATCAGAAAATGATTCAAATAAAACCCGCTTTTGCAAATGATACTTATTAACTATTCTTTTGGCATCTTCCCCATTGCCTTTTGGCTCTAGCATAAACTTCACTTGCGGGTTATTTTGATAGCGTTGAAAAACCTCTTCGAGTGAATGAATGCTTTCCCCGCTTTGATTACGATAATTAGTTAACTTCTTAAAAGTATTTTTTTCAATTGATTGATCCACGCCAAAAACGCGACTCAAGTTGTTATCATGACTAACGACTAAAACATGGTCGGCACTTTCTTGCAAATCCAATTCTAAATAATCAACTTGTGCGCAAACGGCACGATCATATGCTGCAAAGCTGTGTTCAGCGTATTTCCCCTGCTCGTTATCGCCGCGGTGAGCGATGTTCATGAACCCACAAGTGAATGGAAATATTGCTAGAAATATTAATGTGATGAGCTTTTTCATTGATCTATCCCTTCTGCGTTTCATCTTCTTTATTTTACACAAAATTTGATTTTTAAACGCAAAAAGAGCAAGAATCAAATCTCACTCTTTTAGTTTTGATATTATTTCTTTCTCAATTAATTCTGTGAAGCTCCAGAAGTAGCGTCTGACTCCGTTGGCATATCTTCATAAGCAGTATTAGCAGCGATGCGGCCGAAGGTAAAGATATCAGCCAATGAGTTACCACCCAAACGGTTACCTGCGTGAATACCACCAGCATTTTCACCAGCTGAGTACAAGCCATCAATGATCTTGCCGTCTTTGTTAAGAACATGAGCCTTAGTATCGATAACCAAGCCACCCATAGTATGGTGAATTGCAGGCTTACGAGGGGTTGCGTAGAATGGAGCAACTTCACATTTCAAGCCCAATACATTCTTATGGAATTCTGGATCTTTTCCTGCATCAACATATGAGTTGTACTTCTTAATAGTTTCAACTAAGACATCTGGATCCATCCCAATTTGCTTAGCCAAACCTTCCAAAGTATCATCTCTAAACAAAGTACCAGCTTTAACTTGAGCATCAAGTGATTCTTGAGTAGTATTATAGGCTGTTTCCTTAATCTTATCATCAGCAATTTGATAGATTAATCCACCATTAGCAATGACTGCCTTAGCTAACACATCCCGTTCCGCAAATTCGTTAACGAAACGTTTACCATCCTTATTAACCATAATGTAGTTTGCCGGAGGAGTAACAACACCAGTGAATAATTCACCAGTTTTTGGATCAGCTACTGGCATCAATTGGATAAAGCCCATACCGAACAGGTCGGCACCAGCTTCAAGACCCAAGTTAATCCCGTCACCAGTAATTGATGGTGAGTTAGTTGTAGCAATATCATCATCAATCTTTTGCCAATAAGTATTGTACTTTTGGACCATCTTAGTGTTGGCACCAAAACCACCGGCAGTTAAGATGACAGCCTTTGAGTGAACAGTCAACTTGCTGCCATCGGCGCGGGTAGCAACTATACCGCGAACCTTGCCATCTTCGATGATTAATTTTTCAGCACGAGTTTCAAGATATGGATCAACACCGTGGTCTCTTACCCAGTCACCTAAAATATGGATGTAAGCATAACCCATCGGTTCAACTGGTTTGTGACCACGACGCCATAAACCACCAACTGGTTCAGTTACATCACTATTGTCGAACTTAACGCCTAAATCAGCTAACCATTTAACTGAGTTCAATGCATTTGTTACTAATTCATGAACTAAAGCATACTTACCGTGAATTTCATTTCCTTTAAGGTCAGTTCTCTTACCACCCAAGTAAGTTTGGATTTCGTGAAGTAAAGTTGAATCAAATAAGTAATCTGCACCTGAATCAACGTATTCTTTAATTTGCTTTTGTAATTCCTTAAAGTCATCTTGATATTCAGGATCAATTTGATCAATTGGAGTTGCAGCTAATTCCTTCAAAGTATCCTTTTCACCTGGAAGTGCCTTAAAATTCTTTTGCCAGTCAGGTTCGGCAGCGTTCATTGGACCACCGGCACGACTAGTATTACCACCAATTTGTGGGTACTTTTCTAAAATAGCAACTTTTTCACCATGTTGGATTGAGCGAACTGCAGCAGCCAAACCGGCACCACCAGCACCGACAACTGCTACGTCGACTGTTATTTCTTCATCTGTTGCTTTGGCAGCTACCGGCTTATTACGCTTCTTCCATTCTGCAGCATCCCCACCAGCTTCAGTAATTGCTTGTGCGATTCCATCTACAACGCCGTGACTTGAAATAGTTGCACCACTAACAGCATCAACATTTAAAGTTTGATTATCAACAATTTGCTTGGGCAAGCGGTTGAAGACTTCATCGGCAACGCCTTTAGTTTCGCCGGATGAATCAATTTCAATATTTTTGATCTTATCATCTTCGATAGTAACAGCCATTGGCATTGATTCTGAACCATGACCTTGTGCGCGTACTTGATATTTACCGTTCTTCATTATTTAACTTCCGCCTTTCTTTTTCTCTATATATTTAGAATAGCGTTTTCATGGCTCATAAATCAAATACTTATTTAACAATTGAAAAATAACAAAGTTGTTATTACGGTGAATTAAAAAGACCTATGTACTAAAATTTCAATAGTACATAGATTCTGTTAATCGTTTATCTTAAGCTAATTTTTCTTTGTTTTACAAAAATACCATACACAATCAGTGCGATCCAACCCAAAATACTGATCACTAGCAATACTTTAAACCAAATCGGCGTCATAAACTGCAAACTAGCGGCATTCTTGCCTTTCCTTGCTTTGATAATTGGCTGCGTAATAGTATTTTGCTTCATCTTAGTTTGGACCTCCCCATTCAAAGTTAAGCGAGATTGATGATACATCACAATTGGCAAAGTTTTCATCTTTGCTTTTTTACTATGCCAAGTAAGGATCAGCTTACTGCCTTGAACTTGGTAATGATAATGCTTAGCTTGATTCGAAATCCTCTTTTGATATGTCGCATTTGAAGCATGCTTAGTATATGGCATATAATCTGGCTCAGTATGGTTAATGGCCTCAAAGAGCTGATCATTATTGGTATAACGCAAAATGTGTTGCAACTTTTTGCGGTGTTTCGTAATTTTGCTGTAAGTTTGAATAATTACTACGTGATGTGGATCCAAGAATTCTAATGCTCTAGTTCTATTAGTCGTATAATTAGCAGCAAAGTTTTGAGCAAATGCTGAAACTAATCCAATAATCACCAACATGTTAACTAACTTGATATTTTTCTTCATCAAATTAGTCATTGAAATTCCTATTTCCAGTAAAAGCAATGGCCATGCACCCACTGTTAATCGGTAAGGAAACTGCAGTGAAGAAGTTAACTTAGGAAAAACTGCTTGGATCTTAGCCCATGGCATCAGATACGATGAAATCAACAAGATGAATAATCCAACAAAGGTAGTCAACGTATTAACAACCGATTCTCGCAAATGCGTCAATACATAGATCAGTTGAAAGACAAGAAGTAAAATCAGCGAGAATAAAAGAAACCCATGAATATTAGTGAATTTCTTATACTTGATGACATGATAATACAAGTTATATCTATTGGGCATTGAAATCTTATTATTCCAAAATAAGACTAACAACGCGCCCCAGATATTAGCTGTTAATACCAGCGTTGTGCCAACTGCCTTGAAGAAATCAATAATCATCTGCTTCTTTTCAGCAGTTTTAACTAGAGCATAAATGGCAAAAGGGACAAAGGTACAAGCTATGAAAATAGTCAATAGCTAGTGTACTTGAGCAATCAATGCCATGATTAAAGCTAAACTCAACCAATGAATTGGTCGTTTTTTATCTTCAATCATATAAAGTACTTGCATCATAGCATACGGAGCAAGTGCTGCACTCCACGCCATAAAGTTGAAACGCAGAATTCCCGCAACAATCCCAAATTGCAAATACAATATAGCAAGTAAAATGGCGATAACTTCATTGACCTTTGCCTTCAAAGCCAATCGATACATTCCAATTCCGGCGATTAAAAATACGATAAAAATTACTAGAATCTGGAAAGTCAACTACCCTAGACTGAAGTCTAGGGCTTAGTGGCTCGTTAGCTTACGCTAACCAGAACACCAACTTGCTTAGATACGGACTTGACTTACCAGCAATAGTCTTTTGACTATTGCCGATAGAGGTCGTCTATTTACCAAAGCCTTTTAAGTCCGCGAATTGCTAGCGGACTGCAGCCTTTCTAGGCTGCTTTTTTTATTTTAGGATTTTGCCACTTGCCTAATCCTTTTTCTAAGATGTTCACTGCCGCATTCCAATCACGAATATGGTGCGTTCGACAGATTGGACAAGTCCATTCCCGATCCTTAAGGGTTAATTTCTTATAGCTATTTTGTCCCATAATACTGCCACATTGATGGCATCTTTGGGTGGTGTACTTAGGATCAATTGTTAGAAATTCTTTGCCATATAGATCTGCCTTATAAGCCAGCATGTTCAGGAAACTACGCCAACCAACATCAGAAATGGCTTGAGACAAGGCATGATTCTTTAACAGATTTCTGCTTCTTAGTTCCTCGGCAACTACTAAATCGTGGTTTTT